>NZ_JBMIOP010000028.1:0-50144 GCF_049197365.1 Mycobacterium sp. THU-M104 | reverse complement strand
GCCCCGACCATGCGTGGCGGCACCGGGGTTCGGCCCACGGCGTATCATCCAGCCGATAACAGCAGAGCAAGGAACTCGTGGGGACGGCAGCAATGGCAGGGCGGTGTCTCATGGTGTCAACCGCAAGAACGATCGCGGTTCCGGCGATCGCATGAAGGTCAGCCTCTTCCTGGCGGACGCCGCGCAGGCCGACGCCCAATCCGGCAAGGTCAACGCTCTCGGACTGGGCTGGCGGCAGTGCCAAACCCCCACGCCCGCAATCGCTTTGGTGCTGTTCTTGGATATCGACTGGAACGAGACCAACAAACAGTACAAGCTGACGTGCCAACTCCTGACCACCGACGGCGAGCCGGTGGCCGTGCCGGGACCACACGGGCCACAGCAGATCAGCTTCGAGGCGGTAGCGGAGGCCGGGCGCCCGCCCGGGGCCATCCACGGCACCTCCGTTCGAATGCCGCTCACCCTGAACATCCCCGCGGGGATTCCTCTGGAACCGGGGATCTACGAGTGGCGCGTGGAAATCGCCGGTTTTGACCAGGCCACCGCGGTCGAGGCGTTCGTCGTGGTCGGCCACGCGCAGCCGCCGCAGCCGCCATCGCAGTAGGGCTCGCCGCGCGCGGCGCACCGATCCCCGGTCGTGCTGCCGAGGCGGCTCGCGTGACCGTTGATTCGAGGCGCTCCAGGATTCTCGGCAACCACCGGCGCACCTCGGCCGCCTCGATTGCCGAGCTGCGCTCGCGCAGCAGGCGCAACACGATGTGTACTTCCAGACGCGCCGGCGCAAAAATGGTCTCCTCTGCCAAAGCTGATGTGACCCTTGATGTGTCTGCGATCCAGGCGCAATTCGCCGGGCGTGCCGGAGCGCGCCGGGTCCCGGTTGGCCGCCCCGCACAGCGGCAGCAGATGGGAGTCGGCGGGCAGGTCGACGCCGGCGAGCGAGGCGTGGTTTCGCACGTGCCGGCAGATTCGCCACCGACCTCGCCGGACGCGACGCACCGGCGGCGGCCCGCACGCAGGGCAATGGGCGGCCCGCGTCGTGCTGTCGCTGATCTATTGGCCGCTCGAAGACGACCGCGCCGAACATGATGTGGTGCGACGTTTCGTCGCGTGCGCGTTCGCGCGTCAGTGCTGAGCCGCGCCCTATTCGTCGCGAAACCTGTCGTACGCGGCGTCATCGCCAGCCATCGGGCGGACGCCCCATCGTCTCCAACGCGACGAACTGGATGGGCCCCATCTTTCCAGTCCGCGGAAAGGTGCGCGTGATTGCCACAGCTTGTAGAGGCGGTTGTCGCAGCCGTGCCAGCCGAAACACCGCGCCCACACTGAGGGTGCGTAGCCATGAATCTGGAGGCCTGTTCACCGCCACCGGCGAAGTGGACCAGCGCCCAGACCAGTGCGAACGCCGGTACCCGCTGACGCTCTGCGGCACTGTGTAGTTCGTCGAACGCCATGTCGGACCGGCACCGGCGAAGTCCGATGAGAATGCCTCGCACTGTGTCGAGGATGCGCTCGGAATGTGGGCCGTGCGCTGCCGGGGAGGGAACCCAAGTGGCCATCATGTCTATGGATACCTCCCGTTGTCGCCCAACCGGAGCCGCTATTAACACAGCGGTGCGCGTGGTCGTACACACGTGGAATTCGCAACGGCGATTCCCTTTGACGCATACAGCCATGATTTGCTCATTACGGTCAATTACGCCAGATATCCGTCTCGATCGGTGCGCAGCAATGACCGTTTCGGGATCGACCGTTTCGAATCGGCACCACATTACTCTGCAAGCGAGAGTAATTCGTCGAAGCTGTCCACGATCGCGTCGCGGAAGACGTCGTAATCGGGTATCGCGGCCGTGTCGACGTTGATGCCCAGTGCGCAGGTGTCGACATAGGTGAACAACGTGACGTTGACCGATGACCCGATGGTCGGTCCGAACGCGTATTGGGCGCGCACGGCCGCGCCGCCGAGGAAGACCGGGACCGGCACTCCGGGCACGTCGCTGGCCAGAAAATCGACATGGCGCAGGACAAAACCGAGATACCACCGCGGCAGAAGGTTGAGGGCGCCGGCGATCGCCTGCGTGTAGGGCAGGGAGCGTTCGTCACGCACCGCGCCGCTGCGCTGATGGATCGCCCTGACCCGTGCCGCCGGGTCGGTCCCCCCTACGGGCACGTCGAACCGCATGAGCGTGATGTGATTCCCTCCGATGTCGTCGACCGGTGTCCGGAGGCTGACCGGCATCGTCAGGTGCAAGTCGCCCACCGTGACACCGTGCTCGTCGTGGTATCGCCACAGCGCCCCAGCCACTCCGGCGACGAACGCGTCGTTGAGCGCCCCGCCGCACCGGTGTGCCACCTCCCGCAGCAGTGGCCTCGGGACGTCGTGAACCCCCAGACGACGGTTCAGCCCACGGTCTGTCACCAGCGGTGACCCAGTCCGTGTGATCGGCCGAACCGTCCGGTACACGGACGCGGCGGTCGAGGCAACCGATCGAACGGTCGCAACCGGCCGTCGGGCACTCTCGCACATCAGTCTTGGCGCCCCCGTCACCGCGCTCGCCACGGCGCTGCCCAGGACGCCGGTGTCGTACCTCAACGTGTCGCGGTAGCGCCCGAGCAGCGACAGCCCGGACGCCCGCGGCGCTAGCGGCATGGGCTCACACGCACACGCGTTTTCGGACAGGCTGAACAGGTTCATCGCGATCTGGACGCCGCCGATCCCGTCGGTGAGCGCGTGGTGGAACTTGCAGATCAATGCCGCGCCGCCATCGTCGAGGCCCTCGACCAGCGTTGCCTCCCAGAGCGCGCGGGCACGGTCGAAGTCCTGTATCTCGGCCAGTCGGGCCAGTTCAAGCACGTCGTCGAGCGTGCCCTGAGCCGGCACCGCGACCCGCCGCATGTGGTAGCCGAGGTCGAAATTCGGGTCGTATTCCCACCGCGGAGGAGCCGGCCACGGTGACGCCACGACCCGCTGACGGAAGACGGGCAGCGTGCGGCTCATCAGGTCGAAGCGGTCACGCACCGCCTGCCAGTCCGGCGATCGGTCCAGCAGCACGATCGTGACCACGGTCGATCTCAGCCGCGGGTCGCTTTCCATCGCCCACGTGAAGGCGTCGCTGTTTCGCATGAAGGCAGTCATCGGGGTGCTCCAGGCAACAACCTACGACTGGCCGACGCAAAGGTCAGCAGTTCACCGGCTCGCCATGACTTTGGTCCTTCGAGGTCATGCCATTGGCCTTTTGAGTCTTTTGAGGAATCGAGCCCCGGGCAGCGGGGCGTCAACCCCCAAGGTGTCTACGACGTCTTGGCGTCTGCGAATTCGCAGAATGCGGTGTAGGCCCGAGCGCCGTAGATGGTGGCCGGCCCACCGTGCATGAGGAAGGTGACGCCGATGGCTTCGGCCGCTTCTTCGCGTGTGGCGCCTGCACGTGCAGCCGCCTGGGCATGCGAGGCGATGCATCCGTCGCAACCCTCGACGATGCCGATCGCCAACGCGATCAGTTCTTTGAACTTGCGGCTCAGCGCACCCTCGTTGAACGCGGCCCCGCTGAGGGCCGCGAAACCCTTGTAGACATCGGGGATCTGCTGTCGAAGCTCGCGGTGCTGGGGCAGGAGGTCCTCGAGGACCTTGTGGTGATGCTGCTGATCTGACATGGCTCCATCATATACATAGGGGGCGTATACCCCCGCGGGTATACGCCCCCTATGTATATGCCCCGTGCATATATGGACCCTATTCGCCCGCGGCCACCGGTGAACTGTTCTTCAGGGAGTCGATCACCGCTTGCAGCTTGCCGGCGACTTCCTCGGCGACGGGACGCAGTTTCGGCTCACCGGTGAACTCCACCATGAGGCCGGGATTCATCGCCTCGACAAGCACAGTGCCGGCGCGGTCGGGGTCGGTGCGCACGACGACGTTGCATGGCAGCAACAACCCGATCTGGCGGTGCGCCGAGACGGCGCGGTGCGCCAACGGCGGGTTGCAGGCGCCCAGGATCAGGTAGTCCTCCATGTCCTCGCCGAGTTTGGCCTTGAGCGTTGCTTTGACGTCGATTTCGGTCAGGACGCCGAACCCCTGCTCCGCCAGTGCGGAGCGTGTCCGCGCGACCGCCTCGTCAAAGGAGGTGTGCAGCGATGTCGCGATTGAGATATCCATGACGACTTCAGTCCTTTCTGCTTGGGCTGTGTTCCCCCCGAGTCACGCGAGGGCGAGGAACAACTTCTCCAGTTCGGCTTCGCTCATGGGAGCCGCGCCGTTGGCCGTGGTACCCGTGACGCATTCCTTCAACCCGGTCGCCACGATCTTGAATCCCGCACGATCGAGAGCGCGCGAAACAGCGGCCAGTTGCGTGACAACGTCCTTGCAGTCGCGCCCCTGCTCGATCATCGAGATCACTCCGGCAAGCTGGCCCTGTGCACGCCGCAGCCTGTTCAACACCGCGGTCATGCCGTCTTGTTCGCCGCTCACTGTTTCCTCCGTCGTGGTTGCCTACCTCATCATAGTACCCAGGGGGGTATATACACCCTGGTTCGACGAATCGGTACCAGCACCCGCACTATACCCCACTGGGTATGGATCGGTCGCCCTTCGCCGGCTAACCGTCGCCCGCTGTTCCCCGGCCGTCACGCGCGTGCCAGCAGCCAGGCATGGCCCTCCCCTTCGCCGGCGGCCAGCACGTCGGTGTCGGCGAACGCCCGCGGCAGTTCGCCAGAGGCGGCACGGTGCGGGCCCCGGCCTCGCCCGACTTCGCTCAGGACGGCGACGGCCAGTAACCCGCCCGGCTTCAAACGCCCGATGACCGCCCGGTCGAGCCGACGGTCCCGGTACCTGTGGCACAGGATCAACTCGACGGACGGACCGTCCGGCAGACCATCGTCGAAGTCGACGACCTCAAAGCGGCAGTGATCGCCCACCCCGCTGCGGCGAGCCAGATCCCGGGCGTGGCCGACGGCCACCCGGGATACGTCCAAACCCAGGACATCCATCCCCCGCCGGGCCAGCCAGACGCTGCCGAGGCCCTGCCCACAGGCCAGATCGAGTGCGCGTCCGGTGACGGGGAAAGCATCGGTATGAGCCGCAAAGACATCGGGAACCGCCACCGCGCCCGGCGCAGGCGGCTCGAGGCTTGCGTACCGCTCGTCCCAGCGCAGTCGGTCACCGTCGACCATGCGCGTCACACTACCCAGGGCCTCACTAATCGCACGCCGACAGTTGACCGTGTGGCCTTCCCACACTGGATCGGTGTCCAGATCCGTGGCTTCTCCGAGCGTCGGCGCGTCGCGTCGGTCCGACCGCCGTCCCAGGCAGACCATCCGCAAGGTGCTCGACGCCGGATTGGCCGAACTGCGCGAATCGTCCTCGGCGAACCTGACGATGCGACCTGCCGCTGCACACCGAGGCCAACGACACGACCAAGACCCGTGTCAGTGCCACCTTGCGGGACATGGCCGTGGCGGTCGCCGACGACCCCGAGCCGACCACGGCCTGCGGCGCGGCCCTGATGGCCGACGACCCGGCGGTCACGTCCCTGCGCGAGCAGATCGCGCGGAGGTATCCCGGCGGATCGGGGCGGCGTTGGGCCCCGACTGTCCCCGCGCGGCGAAAACCACGCTGCAGATGACCTCCGCCGGCGCGCTGATGACCGCCCGCTTCGTCACCTGCCGGGAGATCGCGGGACAGCTCGACGAGGCCGTCGAGCTCATCCTGGGGGCGTTCGCAGCCGGCTGAGCGGCTAAGCCACGGTCAGCCTGCGGGACGGCCGCCCAGGGCGTTGACGAGCCGCCCGAGACGGTCCATGACGTGGATCACGGGCGGGATGGCCTTGATGTCCGCGGCCGACAGCAGGCTGGTCTTCAGCCGGCGGCGACCGATACCCAACGAGGTCACCAGCTGCGAGAGCACCGACAGCGGATTCTTGATGTCGGGCCCGGACTGCAAGATCTTGTCGCAGCGCCGGAGAATGGCGTTCAGACGGCGCAACTCGCGCGAGGTGGCATAGGTGGACGGCAGCGTGCGCGACCGGCAGACCTCGCCGTCGAGTTTGTCGAACAGCATTTGCTGCGACGACATCCCGACGAATCCCTCGTCCAGCGCATCGTTGAGCATCGACTCCATGCGCGCCAGTTCCGCCGGGGACGGCCGCACGTCTTTACGGGTCGCCCGGTCCAGGCCGATCGTCGCGGCCCGCATGTCGGAGTGGCCGATGAAGGCGGCCACGTTGGGGCCCAGGTTGAGCCGCTCGAGTGCGGCGATGTATTCGCCGGGGCCGCTCCAGGAGCGCGCCCGGCCCAGGTGCTCGATCACATAGCGCCGCGGAATCGCCTCCACGCGACCAAAGATGTCGCCGGCGTCGACGTTGTTCAGGTAGACCGTGGACAAGGAGCACGATCCCAGCAGCACGGTCGTCACGCCGTGCCGCAGCGACTCGGAAAGCGCTGGCTCGCACAGTGTTTCGATGTCGTAATGGGTGTGGATGTCAATGACGCCGGGTATCACCCACTGGCCGGTGGCATCGACGCCGCTCGGGGTTTCGCTGATCATACACACGGCCGACGATGTCTACCCAGTGGCGCGTTCCGGAGCCGAGGCCGGGCCCGTCAACGCTATGATCCGCCTGTGGGGATGACCGAACCTCAGACCGCCGTTCGCTGAGCATGCGTAGCCACGGTTGGGCGGGAAACGCGCCCGCCTCCGACGAGGAAGCGATCGAGCGCATCCTCGACGCCGCCGACGCGATCATCGACGAGCGCGGCTCGGCGATGCGCATCGCCGACGTGGCCCGGGCGCTCGGGGTGACACGGCAGACCGTCTACCGTTACTTCCCCGGTACGCAGGCGTTGCTGGTGGCTTCCGCGATGCGGTCGGCTGATGGGTTCCTCGACCGTGCGGCGGCCCACCTCGAGGGGTTCACCGACCCGATCGCGGCGGTGACAGAAGGGGTGGCCTTCGCGGTCGAACAGCTGTCCTGTGACAAGCAGGTCGAATTCGTGCTCAATCAGCGCCATCGCGACGGGCAGAAGGTCTCGATAACGTCGGATACCGCCCTGGCCTTCGGTCGTTCGATGCTGCATCGCTTCGACATCGATTGGGAGCGACACGGTTTCGACGAAGTGGCGTTGGAAGAGCTGAACGAGTTCTGCCTTCGGGTATTGCATTCGTTCCTCGCAGACCCGGGACGGCCACCGCGCAGCGGCCCCGAACTGCGGCGCTACCTCACCCGCTGGATCGGGCCTGCGGTCGCCTACCCACAATTGGTGCGAACGATGGAGACGCTTCGCTCGCGGGAGCAGACACGCGCGCGCGCGCCCCTCGGCGGCATCCTGAGGCGATCGTCGGGGCGAGCTTGGCCCTGCGCTTCCGCGACTGTGTTGCTCGGCGGGCCGCGAGTTCGCTGGTCCGCAGGTAGCACCGGGCAAGCTCATGCACCGTTGGCGAGCATCCCGTGCACAGTACCCCGCCATGATCCCTCACCGGGCCGGTCTTATGCGCGGCACCGAAGACGTTGCGGCAAGGTGACAACGCGTGAGCCGGAGGCGGGGACGAACTGTCCGCGGGCAAACCGGTCGATGCCGGCGGCCTCGAGCACTCCGTGGCGCGATTCAGGCAACTGACAGGCGCTTCACCGGATTCCGGCGGGCTCCTCGTGCGACGCGTTCCCGCTGACGAGAATTCCTGGACCCACGTATTGCCTCGATGCGATGTCGGGTACCGTCGTAAGGGGGTCCGTTCTGAACAGTCGCCGTTTAGCTCAAAGCGGTCAGGTAGCCGCCCGGCTGCAGGGGTTTCCCGTGGCACACGGCGATGGCCCTCAGGCGCCACCTTCCCTCAGCACCGTGCGCGCTGCGCGCTGATATCCACACGGATACGGGTGCCGCGGGCAGCGCCTGTGCGTCCACAGGGCACAGGCGCTGCCGGCGGCACACGACGTAAAGCAATAGCCGTTCCATGCAGACATTTCTCGTACGACCCGAATTCGGAAGAGGGAGTACCCCGGCCGATGAACGATGTTTTGACTCCGCCCCGTCCCGCTCGCTCGAAACCCCCACGACCGGACTCCTACGAGGACGTCATCGAGATGTTCGCCGCGCTGCGGCAGATGCCGGCCGAATCGCACGAGTACACGCAACAACGCGAACGCATCACGGCCCGTTGCCTGCCGCTGGCGGACCACGTGGCCAGTCACTTCGGGCGCCGGGGCGAAGCAATCGACGATCTGACCCAGGTCGCCCGCCTGGGCCTGATGAACGCCATCAACCGATTCGACCCCGCAAAAGTCCCCAGTTTCGTCGGATTTGCGGTCCCTACCATGATGGGCGAGGTCCGCCGCTACTTTCGTGACTACAGCTGGGGCATGCGTGTGCCACGCAGAATGCGCGAGTTGCACGTCCAAATCAGCAGAACCACAGCGGATTTGACGCAGCAGTTAGGTCGGGCACCGACAGCCGGTGAACTTTCTCGAGCGCTGGAAGTCCCCCATGAGGAGATCGTCGAATGTCTCGTCGCGGGTGACGCCTATCGGCTCGAATCGCTCGAAGCGCCCATCTGCAGCGACAGTTCAGGCAAGCCCCGCGTGGTGGCCGACGCTGTCGGCCGCGTCGATCCTCAGATCGACCACATCACCAACAGGGAAGCGGTCCGCGCCCTGGTGAGTTCACTTCCCCGACGCCAACGCGAGGTCCTGCACATGCGTTTTTTCGAATCGATGACGCAAAGCCAGATCGCCGAGCGGATCGGCGTCTCGCAGATGCAGGTCTCACGCATCCTCGCCAGCACCCTGCAGTGCCTGCGCGACCAGTTGGAGTAGCGCCGCGCCCTTTCCGCACCGCCCGGTTTCCCGACGATGTACTGTCCGATTCGGCACTCGAACCGGTTTGCTTCGCCAGATGCAGCCCGGGCAGGAGCCGGGAAGGGGCGCATGTGATGAGGATTTCTCCGGTGGCGGCGGCGAGTGTGGCCGTGGCGGCGGTGCTGGTGGTGGCCACGAGCGGCTGCGGTACCCATTCGACGACGTCGACCCCGAAATCCGGTTCCGCCACCTCGGCCCGGAGCAGCCGTGGCCCCGAACCGACCTCGGCGACGCCGGTAGGGCCCGGCGAATATGCGGGGTTGCTGATCAAGGCCACCGACATCCATGCACCGGTGACGTTCACCGGCAGTCCGCCGACGGAGAATCCGAACGGCCAGCCGGGTGTGGCAACAACATTTCGCGACGAAGACGGCAGTCACCTGATCAAGGACACCATTCGGGTGTTCGACGACCCCGCCGCGGCAACGAATGCGCTCAACGCGGCAAAGAGCGCTCAGGGCGACATCGTCAAGAAGCCGACATCGCGTCCGGCCAACATCGGCACCGGCGGGACGACGCTGTCCGGAGATTCCCCGGACGGACTCAAGGGTGTGACGGTGCTGCTGTTCACCGCGGGCAAGGCCCTCGTCACGCTGCAATTCGACGGCCCGCCCGGTTCGCTGGTTCCTCAGGAGTTCATGACCGACGTCGGCCAGAAGCAGGACGCGGCCGTCAAGAAGGGGCTCGGCGGCTGAACCTCTTGCCCGGTGACCGATATCGCCGGAGCCATCTCGCCGATGATCCAGAACTCCCGAATAGGCGACTCCGGCACCCAGTCCTTCTGGCCTGACGAGGGAGCACGCCTGGAAAAGCTCCACACGCCATGGGCGCTGGTCGCGACAAGCCTTCCGTGCCGATAGTCGATTTCGACGGTCCCGCGGGTTCGCCGCGCGGCGGCCCCGGGAAGAATCGGGACCGGAATTCGACGCGACAAAGGCAGCGGTGAGTATCGCTGCGGTGTGTGTTGCGCGCCCGCAATGGTATCTCGAACGGGTGGTGACGACCTGGTGCGCTGAGACCCGCCTGCCTCACTGCGACTTCAACGGCTTCTCCATCGATCGCCCAATGGGCTCCGACGGCCGCCATCGCAAGCTCCGTGAACACCGCGCGAGCTGCTGACCGGGCGGCCATCTTGTGGCTATCCTCAGAGTGCCGCAACGTCCGGAATAGGAGCCGCACATGTCGTCGAACGTGATCGTGGCACCCGTGGCTCTAGCTGTGGCGTCGGCCGATCTGAGCGGGATCGGCGATGCGATCAAAGACGCCTCCGCCGCGGCGGCACCCGCGACGACGGGGATTGCCGCGGCGGCCGGCGACGAGGTGTCGGCGGCCATCGTTAAAGCGTTCGGCAGCTTCGCCGCAGAGTTTCACACGCTCACCGCACAGACGGCGCTGCTCCACGCGGACTTCGTGAGTGCGTTGAACGCGAGCGGGGCCACCTACGCCGCCGGCGAAGCCGCGAATGTGCCACTGCTGGCGGACTTCTCACTGGTGGTGAAGGGTGTCGAACAACAATTCTTCGACCAGGGTTTCTGGTCCCCCTTCACGTATCTGACCGGGCACCCGCTGTTCGGTGAGCAAGCCGTCGGACCCGCCGTCACCGGGACCACCGGCCCAGGCCTTGCCGGTCGACTACTCACCGATCTTTTCAACGGGACCCTGGGGAGCCAGAGCAGCGGTGTCTTTCAAGGGACGGGGATCCCTGGCCCGGTAACGGGGGTCAGGGAGGGTTTTTCCTACCTGGACCTCAACGTCGGCCCCCACGGCTACGACGCCCCGGCACGTTGGTATTTCCCGACGCAGGCAAACGGAACGGTCGATGCCCACGGTGTCATCTATCTGCAGAACGGCTTCCTGGGAACCGGCGGCTGGTACGGCAGTCTGGCCACTGCCCTGGCACGCGGAACCGACAGCATCGTCGTCGTGCCGACCGTGTCGTCGCTTCCGCTGCCGGGCGGCGCCGACCTGAGCGGCAACCAGATGTTTTCGGCCGTCGGCTCGCTGTTCCTCGGTAACGAATCGGCGCTGAACCTCAGCGCGAGCCAGGCCGGCTACCACGGGACGCTGCCGGAAAACTTCTTCATCACCGGACACTCGGCCGGCGGCGGACTTGCCACGATCGCGGCCGGCGACTACGTCGCCGACCTCGGGGCCGGCGCCAACCACCTCGAAGGCGTGGTGATGTTCGACGGAGTCGCCAACAGTTCTTCGGCCTTCGCGAGCGCGATCGCCAACCTGAAGACCTTGAACATCCCGGACTACGTGGTGGCCGCGCAACCCCAGGCGTGGAACGCCTACGGTGCCACCACTAATCAACTGGTCAGTCTGTACCCGGGACACTTCGTCGGGGTCGAACTGCTCAACGGCTCGCACGTCGACTCGCTGCTGGGCAACAAACCGGTCATCGACTTCATCGCGCAGCTGTTCACCAAATACTCACCGGGAGGCGACACCGCGGCCGTGTACACCCTGTCCACGGGCTGGATCAACGACATCTACACCGGGCACAGCCCGACCGATCCGATGTACGGCCTCTACGGGCCCACTGGACCCTACGTATCACCTGGCGGTCAGCAGATCATCCTGGGCCCGGCCACCGGGCTCGTCCTGCCGTAAGCGATCCAAGCGGATTCCACTGTGCCACTTGTGTTTCTGTGGTCACAGGGCGAGGCTGGAGGTCGCCTTCGACACGGTGGCCGCTCAGCTCCGACATTGCCGCACCCGCAAGGACCTCAGGGTTTCTGGCGTCCCGAACGGCTCAGGCGCCACTCCGGCGGGAAGTTCATGTCATTGTCCTTGACCACGTTGTTGAGGCCCTTCTCGAAGGTGCCCGAGGTCAGGTCGACCTCCTCCGCGTCGTTGGCGCGGAACTGAAGGTGGCGTGGTCGACGAGCGCCTTGTTGACATCGGTGAAACGGCTGACCGCGAAAAAGTCGTAGTCCGCGTTGTAATAGAGCGGCGCATCCTCGCGCAGCCGCGCAAACATCGGATACGGGTCGGCGATGAGCCCGACGTCGTATGGATCGAAATGAACATGGCTATCGGTGCTCGCCGTCACGGAATCCCTCCTACCACTGCAGTTTCCGGATATCGGCGCCGTTCGCGCAGGCACCGTGTCCGGTTCGGGCAATTTGTACAATCCGCTTAAATGCACTTGCTTCGATATGGGCCGCGAACATCGCGCTTACTCTATTCTCGTAGAGAAACATACGCGGGATGCTGTGGCAAGACCCCGCCGGAGAAACCGCGCGCAGCGCCGTGTGCTCAGCCGGATGCCGCGGTCCGGCTACCGCGCGCCCGTGGTGTGGCGCCGTTCTCGGTCAGCCGGCCTCTGTCCGGGCTCTTCAGGATGCCCACGGCGATGGCCGACAGGATGCCATCGAGCTGTTCTGCGCTGCGGACGACGCGGTCGCCGTGGGCGATGCGCGCCATGAGCCCGTTGATGAAAGTCAGCGTGACGTTGCTCAGGTCTTCCACCACGGCAGATTCCAGCCCGGCACCGTTTGGCATGAGTTGCACGAGAATCTCGCGGTGCAGCCGGGTGAACCCGTCGGTGCCCTGCTTCAAGATCGCGGCCAGCGCCGGGTCGCGCGCGGCCTGCATCGTCAGCTCGTACCTGGCCCGGGTCCGGGAGAGCTGCGGCTCGGCGCCGGCCTGGATCACCACCCGCGACAAACGCGACGGCGAGGGATTCTCGTCGTCGCCGTCGGAACTGTCCGCGACCGACTGCAGGTCGGCCAGGTCTCGTTCGGCCAGCCGCTCGGCGACAGCACGCAGCAGCGCCTCGCGGGTGCGGAAGTAGAACGAGGTGGTGCCGTCCGGAACGCCCGCCTTGCGGTCCACCTTCAGATGGCTCAATCCCTTGGCCCCGTCGTCGGCCAGCAACTGGATCGCGGCATCGCAGAGCTCGCGTCGGCGTTCCGCGGAATTGGGCTTGCGTCTCTTCGCTGCGGTGGGGGTCTGTCGGGCCATGCGCGGATGCCTTCGGGACGCGGGATCTCGATCGAACGTTCGCCGACTCGAAGACTGACCTTACTCTATCTTTGTAGTGTCCGTAAACACGCAGCTCTACGCAGCTCTGCGACGCGCGGATCCGCCCGCGAATCACGAACTGCATGGCGGAAGCGGTATTCGAGCTCAGGCTTCCCCGCGTAGGAGAACTGCTGTTGCACCACTGAGTACCCGCGCTTCCAACCGACTTCGCGACAGAACTCGAAGTGCCCCGGTGATCGCTGGACGTCGCCGGCCCAGCCGATCGGACCGCCCCTGCGTCGAGGCGGCACGCCGACTGCTGGCCGAGCCTGCGACCCGGCGAAAGGATTGACGCTCAGCTCGGCTGCCGCACCGGCAAGCCGGCGGCCCGATAGATCGCGTCGATCACCGTCATGTTCTGCACCGCGTCTTCGGGGGTGGTCAGCACCGGTTCGCCGCGCAGCGCCGCGGCGGCGAACGCGTCGAGCTGATACGCATAGGAAGCGCGGCGCGGAAACCGCTCCACCCGTCTGCCGCCGACCGATCGGACCGAAAGGCGGTTCACCAGGTTGGGCAGGACCGGATTGAGCAGCCGCATCTCCCCACGGTCGCCCACCACGCGCGCGCTGATCCGCAACAGGTGCGACGACCACAGGGAGCAGACGATCCGGCCGGTGTGCCCGGCAGCGAAGCGCAACTCGGCCGTCATCGCACGGTCGACCCGGGGATCCCGCAGTTTCGCCCGGGCCGCAACGACTTCCGGATCCGCACCGCCGAGCATGCGGGCCATGTGGACCGCGTAGCAGCCGGCGTCCATCAAGGCCCCCCCGGCCAGCGCGTAGCTGTAGCGGATGTCGGAGAACTTCGGCAGGGGAAAACACATGGCGGTCTCCACCCGCTCGATCTCGCCCAACTCACCAGAGGCCATGATCTGCTCGGCCCGCAGCGTGAGCGGGTGGTAGCGATAGTGGAACGCCTCCATCACCACCCGGCCGGAATCGGCGGCGATCCCGGCGACCTCGCGGGCCTCGGCGGCGTTGGCCGTGAACGGCTTCTCGCACAGCACGTGCTTGCCCGCCGCGAGGGCGGCGCGGGTCCAGCGGCCGTGCAACCCGTTGGGCAACGGGTTGTACACGGCGTCGAGGTCCGGGTCGGCGACCAACGCCTCATAGTCCGCGTGCACCCGGTCGATCTCGTGCTTGGCGGCGAACGCCCTGGCGCGGGACACGTCGCGGGCGGCGACGGCGGCCACCACCACCTCGGCGTTGGCCCGGGCCGGCTTGACGAGCGCCAGTGGCGTGATGCGCGCGGCCCCGAGGACGCCGATGCGCAGGGGAGTTCGACGCTTAGCCACGGGTGCGGCCGGATTGACGGCGGGCGAACGCCGGGGCGTGCTCCGGACGGACCCCCACCCCAACGAAATATGCGGGCACCGCCGAGAGCCAGGGCAGCCGTTCCACCAGCCTCAGCAGTGCCGCGGGAGGGGTGGGATCCGCACCGCGCAGGAGCGGCCCCAGCAACGCCCGCTGTAACACGCGTTGCACCGCCTGGGTCACCGCGGCCGGAAAGGCGCGCCGGCGCCGGACGGCCGCCAGGTCACCGTCGGTGACGCGGTGCCGGCGCAGGGGTCCGGCCAGCAGCGTCGCAGCCGCCACGGCGTCCTGGATGGCAAGGTTGATGCCGACCCCACCCAGCGGTGACATCGCGTGCGCGGCGTCGCCGATGCACAGCAGCCCCCCGGTGTGCCAGCGGCGCAGCCGGTTCACCCGCACGTCGAGGTGCTTGACCTCGTCCATCGACTCCAGCGCGGCCACCGACTCGGGCATGTCGGGCAGCAGCGCCGCGATGTCGCGGCGGAACGCCTCGATTCCGCGGGCGCGTAGTTGGGTGTCGGCCCCCTTCGGACCGAGGTAGGCGATCTGGAAATAGCCTTCGCGCGGGATCACCACCAGGGCTTTGCCGGGTGCGGTGCGCGGAAGCAGAGAGAACTGCGCGGCGCCTTCGCGCGGCAGCCGGAACCACCACACGTCGAAGTTCACCGGATATTCGCGGGCCCGCAGCCCGGCTGCCCGGCGGGCAACTGACCACCGCCCGTCGCAGGCGACGGTGAGTTCGGCGCGCAGCTCACCGGGCCCGTCGGACCCCGCGTAGCGCACCCCGGTGACCCGCCCCGCCTCCCACAGCAGCCCGGTGACCTCGGACTGCATCCGGAGCGTGAAACTGGGCTCGGCGCGGGCGGCCTCGGCGAGCAGGTTCAGCAGATCCCACTGCGGCACCATCGCGATGTAGGGATGAGGTAGTCGCAGACGCTCGAAGTCGACGTAGGTCACCGAGCGACCATTGGTGTCGAGCTGCGCCTTGCGCACCTCGCTGTAGTGCAGCGCCGCGAACCGCTCCCCCAGACCCAGCTCGTCGAGCAACTGGATCGTCGTGGGATGCACGGTGTCGCCCCGGAAATCGCGCAGGAAGTCGCCGTGCTTCTCCAGCACGGCGACGTCGACACCCGCGCGGGCCAGCAGCAGCCCGAGGACCATCCCGGCCGGGCCGCCGCCGATGATCGCGCACGTCGTTTTCTCCGCCATCGCGCTCAGCATAGGGGGGAAGCACGTCTCCTGGGGCGCCCCGCCGAGAGCTACAAGTCGGCGTCGAACACCGAAACGGGCTCGAGCAGCACGCCGTTCTCCTCGACGTAGCGGTCCCACAAAGCCAGGAGTTCGGCGAGCTTGCCGGGATGCGCGGCGGCCTGGTCGTCGGTCTCGCCAGGGTCGCGCGACAGGTCGTAGAGCTGCCAGGCGCCGGGGCCGTGGGGCTCGGGCAGGTACAGCGCCTTCCAGTCGCCTTGCCGGATGGCGCGCCGACCGAACAACTCCCAGCCCGTGCCCGTGTCGGCGTCGTGGACGGTCTCGGCGGCACCGGACAGGTACGGCACCAGCGAGCGGCCGCGCATCGGTGCCACCTCCCGCCCGCGGTAGGCGGTGCCGGGGTGTTCGGCGCCGGCCAGTTCCAGCACCGTGGGGGCGATGTCCATGACGGTCGCGAAGGCCGTGCCGATCTCCCGTTGCCGCGCAAAGCCCGGCCAGGTGATGAAACCCGTCACCCGGATGCCGCCTTCGGCCGTGAACGCCTTGTGCAGGCGCGACGGCGCGGTCGCCGCCTGGGCCCAGCGCGGGCCGTACCAGATGAACGAGGTGGGGCTGCCGAGGTTGTCGAGGCTGTTGTCGAAATTCTTCTCGATCTGCGCCACGATCTGAGGACCGCGCAGCGGCCACGCCTCCAGAGCGGCGCCCTCTGCGCCGTTGTCGGACAGGAAGATCACAATCGTGTCGTCGAGCTCACCGGTCTGGGAAAGGTAGTCGATCACCCGGCCGACGTTGTGGTCCATCCGGTCCACCATCGCGGCGTAGATCTCCATGCCGCGGGCCGAGCGTGCCCGCTCCTCGGCGGTCATGTCGGCCCACTCCGGGGCCCCGTCGGCCACGACCGGATGCGGTACGACGTCTTCCGGACACAGGCCGAGCCGCTTGAGCGCCGCCAGGCGCGCCTCGCGCAGCGCGTCCGGCCCCTCGTCGTAGCGGCCGCGGTAGGACGCGATCGAGTCGTCCGGCGCCTGTAGCGGCCAGTGCGGCGCCTGGAACGGCAGATAGGCGAAGAACGGCCGGTCATCGCCGGGCGCCCGCTCCCGCAGATACCGCACCAGTGTGTCGGCGTAGAAGTCCGACGAGTAGAAGTCGTCGCCGACCGTGACGAACCGGTCGTCTTCGGTGTACAGCGTCGGCATCGGCACCTGACCGGCGGCGGCGCCGCCGTAGTGGCTGGCGCCTCCCGGCAGCAGGGCAAACGAGCGCTCAAACCCGCGCGCCCAGGGCGATGTCTCGATCGTGTTGCCCAGGTGCCACTTTCCCGCCATCAACGTCAGGTAGCCGGCGTCGCGCAGCAACTCGGGTAGCGCCACGACCCGGTCGTTCAGGTAGCCCTCGTAGCCGGGCGCGCCGGTGAATCCCGGGGCGGCGACCTCGAGCATCGTGCCGATCCCGGCGACGTGGTGGTCGGTACCGGTCAACAGCATCGCGCGGGTGGGTGAGCAGGTCGGGGCGGAGTGGAAATCGGTGAACCGGATCCCGGCGTAGGCCAGTTTGTCCAGGTTGGGCGTGGCGATTTCGGCGCCGAACGCGCCGATGTCGGAAAACCCCAGGTCGTCTGCAACGATTACGAGAAAATTGGGTCGCTTCACGCTGAAAGATCCTGTCAGGTGCGGGCCGTGGGTGTCACCGGAGGGCGGTCGGCGCATTGTCGGCGGGGTTCATGGCGATCCCGCGAACCGACATCGACCCGGGCCGTCGACGGCACGTCAGAACGCGTCGGGATCGCGCTGGACGTCGTCCGGCACCGGGTGCTGGTACAACCGGGACGCGTTCTCCCAGGTGAACTTGCGAATCACGTCCTGCGGCAGATCGCCGATCTGTTCGTGGACAGTCTGCTGGGTGTGCAGCCAGGTCGAGTCGCAGTGCGGATAGTCGGCCTCCAGCATGATGTTGCCCACCCCGATGCGGTCCCGCTGCACGAACGACGACTTGTCTTCGACCGCGCACAGCCAGAAGTTGCGTGTGAAAACCTCTGCTGGAGTGAGGCTTTCACCGAGCGCCTGCCAGGTGCCGTACATCGTGTGGTAGCTGAGCATATGGTCGAGGCGGTCGAGCAGCCCGGCAACCCAGCCGATTCCGCCCTCCGAGAGGCAGATCTTGAGGTCGGGGAACCTGCTGGGCAGCCCGGAATACAGCCAATCGACCCCCGCCGAGATCGCATAGGCGAAGAACAGCACGCCGGCCACGTCCGGGGGCGCGTCCTCGGTGGTCGACGGCGAGGAGCCCGACGACCCGATGTGCAGGTTGACCACGGTGCCCGTCTCGGCGCACGCCGCCATCATCGGATCCCAATGCCCCGAGTGAATGGTCGGCAAACCCAGCATCGCCGGGTTCTCGCTGAAGGTGACAGCATGAAAACCGCGCTCGGCGTTCTCGTAGATCATCTGCGCGCCGACCGCGGGGTCCAGCAGCCACGGCAGCTGGCAGGGGATGATGCGGTCGGGATACAACCCGGCCCACACCTCGAGATGCCAGTCGTTCCAGGCGCGCACGGCGGCCATCGCCAGCTCGCGGTCCGGGGTCACCTGTTGCAGCCGCTGCCCGGCGAAGCCGGGCAGGAAGGAGGGAAAGTTGAGCGAGGCGTAGATGCCGTTGAGGTCCATGTCCTTGACGCGCGCGTTGATATCCCAAGCACCCCTGCGCATTTCATCGAATCGGGCCGGCTCGAAGCCGTACTCGGACACCGGCCGCCCGACCACGGCGTTGAACCCGACGTTGGGCAACTGCCGGCCGTCATAGACCCATGTCTGCCCGCCCTGCTCGGTGCCGACGACCCTCGGCGCGCGGTCGGCGAACCTGCGCGGCACTCGCCCGGTGAAGGTGTCCGGGGGTTCGACGATGTGATCGTCGACGGAGATCACCGTGTAGCGTCGTGGCGCCCGCGGCGGGTCGGGCAGCAAGGTGACCGACCGGGTGTCCCCCGTCTTGGCGGTCGTGAAGTTGAGGTCCGCGGCCAACTCGTCGATGGATTTCACGTGTCAGTATCCCATCGAGTGCGAAATGACGGCTTCGAGTGTGAAGTGGCGGTGCGGTCGCCCGGCGTGTCGCCACCCTGGATTCACACAGGATGACCGGGGAGTCACCGGAGCACCTCCGGATCGGCCTTGATGGTCAACCGCGCCGCCCCGGCCCAGTACACGTCAGCCGCCCGCTCGACGAGCGAGCGTTGCATGCCCGCCATGTCCGACCAGTTCATCGAGACGGGCTCGCGGCCGGTCAGCATGACGTCATAGGCCAGCTTGCACACCCGTTCGATCGAGGCCGCGCGGTAGACGGCCTCGGGCAGGTTGCGACCGGTGGCGATGACGCCATGGTTGGCCAGGATCGTCAGGTTGGCGCCCCCGATGCGCGCCGCGAGGTCTGCGGCGCGCGCGGGGCTGTCGATCTCGCCGTCGTAGGTGTCCACGAGGCACAGGTCGTCGAGGAACAGCGATCCGGTCTGATGCACCAACTCGGGCAGCCTGCCCAGCGCGGCGAGCACGCACACGGAGTAGGGATGGTTGTGGATGACCACCCGCGCGTCCTCGCGGGCCCTGTGCAGTTCGGTGTGGATGTGGATGGCCGGGGTGACGTCCCAGCGACCGCGGAGCACCCGCGCGTCGCCGTCCACGGCGCAGATGTCGGAGGCGGTGAGTTCGGCCCACCACAGGCCCCACGGGTTGACCAACATGTCGGTTTGCCCGTCGAGTTGCCAGGTGATGTGTCCGGCCATGTTCTCGGCGAACCCGATGGAGGCCAGGTGTCGGAACGCCACAGCCAGCGCCTGCTCGTCGGACAGCTCGACCCCGATCGGGGGCACCACCGACGGCGACCACACCTCCAGGCCGCCCCGTATGGCCTCAGCACTCTTCGTCATCGGCCTCCATTCTGGTGCGGATATCGTCGCGGAGCAGGCCTTTGGCTATTTTGCCTCCCGACGAACGGGGCAGCTCGTCGACCACGATGAGCCGCTCGGGCAGCAGTTCCTTGGACACTCCTTGCGCCACAAGGTATTCGGACAACTCGGGCAGGTCGATGCCGGCCGAACCGGTGAGCTCGGCGTAGAGGCAGACCTTCTCGCCGAACACCGGATCCGGCATCGCCACCGCTGCGGCCACCGCGATCGCGGGATGGCCGGTGACCGCGTCCTCGACCTGCGCCGCGCTGATGTTCTTGCCGCCGCGCAGGACGAAATCCGAGGTGCGCCCCGTGACGCTCAGATAGCCGTCCGCGTCGATCTCGCAGATGTCGCCCATCCGCATCCACCCGTCGCGCGTGAACAGCTTGTCGTGGTCGGTGCCGCCGAGGTAGCCCAGGCTGGTCGCCGGACCCCGGCACGCGGGCTGGCCCCGCCCGGTGCCGGTGACGTCGCGGTCCCCGTCGAAGAGCCGGACCGCCATCTCCGGGACGATCCGCCCACCGGTGCGCAGCCGGCGCTGCCGCGGATCGTCGAGGGTGGTGGCGCTGAGCAGCCCGGTTTCGTTGGAGCCGTAGAACTGCAGGATCGTCGCACCGGTCAGGTCCTCGAACTCGGCGGCGGGCCGATACGGCAGCGCCTCGCCGCCGGTGAACACCACGCGCAACGAGCTCAGGTCGTAGCCACGGATGGCGGGATCCGCCATCAGCATGGTCAATTGTGTGCTGACACAACATAACACGGTGACCTTGTGCCGCTCGATCGCCTCGCATGCCGCCGCGGTGGTGAACCGCTCGAGGATGACGGCGGTGGCACCGAGGTAAATCGGGGTGGTGTGGCTGGTCCAGATCCCGAATCCGAACGGCATGGGGATGACCGGCAGGAACACGTCGTCGGGCCGCAGGCGCCCGTTGGCGACGGCCTTCTGGTGAAAGTAGTGCCAGCGGTTCTGGGTGTGCACCACGCACTTGGGCAGCCCGGTGGTCCCGGAGGTGGAGTTGATCAAAAAGACGTCGTCGGGGCCGAGCCGGGCATCGCTGCGCGGGGCCGCGGGCGCCGCGTCGGTATCGGGGTGCAGGCCGTCCAGGGTGAGCACCGGCAGCCCGGTCTCGGCGCCGACGCCGGCCACCGCGGCGCTGCGCGCGCAGTCGCTGACCACGAGGTGTGGCCGGGCGTCACGCAGGATCGCGGCGAGCTCGCGGGTGCCGGCGCGGGCGCCGATGCCGACCACGACGGCGCCGCAGCGTTCGATCGCCACGAACAACACGTGGATGGCGGCCGAGTCCCCGTGCCACACCGCCACCCGGTCACCGCGCTCGACGCCGGCGGCGGCCAGCTGACCGGCCAGAGCGTCTGCCGCCGAATCGAATTCGGCCCACGTCAGCGCGTCACCGGGATGGTCGATGTAGGCAGAACGATCGGGCGATCCCTCGGCGTTGCGGCGGACCGATTCAGACAGCGTTGCGTCCGACCACCAGCCCTCAGCGCGGAACCGGGCCGGGTCCTGCCCGTCGAACGCCGGCGAACCCCTGATCTCCAACCCGGCGGCGCTCATCGCCACATGATAGGAAAACCGCGGCCGGATAGTCGACGGAGTCGTCAGGGACGGGACGGGGCGGCGTGCGCGCAGGACCACCCGGGCGCCACGCCCGGCGGGCAGGATGGCGGTCGCGTCCCCGCCGGCCACGGGCCGATACCCGCGGTGCGCCTAATGTCAGGGTGTGCTGATCGGCTTCCTACTCGCCCTCGCGTGCTCGGTCTGCTACGGCACCGCCTCCGTGTTGCAGGCGGCAGCGACGCGATCAGTCCAAGCGGGCAGCGGTTCGGGTGTCGACACGGTCCTGCTGGTGCGCGCCGCCCGGCAGTGGCGCTATCTCGCCGGCGTGGTCCTCGACCTGCTCGGCTTTGCGCTGCAAGTGGCCGCGCTGCGGATGGTGCCGATCTTCGTCGTCGCCGCGGCGTTGGCCGCGTCGATCGCCGTCACGGGGGTCGTGGCCGCGTGGGTGCTGTCGGCACGGTTGTCGCCGGCCGAATGGACGGCGGTGGGCCTGGTGTGCGTCAGCCTGGTCGTGCTCGCGCTCGGCGCCGGGCCGGGGCATGTCTGGCATGCCCCCGCCGGGCTGGGCTGGGCGCTGTTGGGCTTGGTGGCCGCGATATTCGTGGCCGGCGCGGCCGCGGGCCGGCTGCCGGACCGACCGCGCGCGCTGGCGCTGGGACTGTGCGCCGGAAGCGGTTTCGGCGTCATCGAGGTCGGCGTGCGACTCATCGACGTGGTCGATCCCACTACGATCTCGTTCTACACCAATCCCGCCCTCTACGCGGCGGCCGCCGGCGGCGCCGTGGGATTTCTGCTGCTCACCTCAGCACTGCATCGCGGATCCGTCACCACCGCGGTCGCGGGGATGGTGGTCGGTGAGACGGTCGCGCCCGCGTTGGTCGGCGTGGTGTGGCTCGGCGACCGTGCGCGCGACGGCCTCGGCTGGCTGGTGGTGCTGGGATTCGTCATCGCGGTGTCGGGGACGCTCGCGCTGGCGCGGTTCGGGGAAGCTCCGCAACGGGCCGACGCGGGCGATGCCGTCAGCCGGGCGGGGCGCTGACCGCCGAATAGGCGATGCCGCGCGCGGGCCGCGTCCACAGCACGCCGCCCTGCGCGTCGGTGCCGGCGGCGACGAGGTCACGCTTGAGGATTTTGTTGGTGGCCGTCACCGGCAGTGCGGCGTCGATGCGCACGTAGCGTGGCCACGCCTTCGGCGACAGATCGGGCTGGGCGACCAGGAACTTCGCGAAGCCGTCCGGCTCCAGACGGCTTCCGGCGCGCAGGACCAGGGCGGCCATGACCTGGTCGCCGACCCGCTCGTCGGGCACGGCGTAGACGGCGACTTGGCTGACCTCGGGAATGCGCCCCAGGATCCGCTCGATGGGCGCCGCGGCCAGGTTCTCGCCGTCGACCCGCATCCAGTCGGTGGTGCGGCCCGCCAGGTAGATCCAGCCGTCGGCGTCGCGGTAGGCCAGATCGCCTGACCAGTACATGCCGTGCCGCAGTCGCCCGGCCGTCGCAGCGGGATCGTTGTAGTAACCGGTGAACGGGCCCGCGCCCGCGGTGTTGCGCCGTGCGCTACGGCGGGGGTGTCGTCGTGCCGGCGTTGCCGTAGCAGTTGTTGGACCGTTTCCGGCACCGTCTCAGCTCCCGGACGTGGGGTCGAGCAGCGTGCGCAGGTCGGCGTAGACCAGCTCGCGCGCCAGCACCGACGCGGCCAGCGACGGGATCGTCATGAACCCGTGGAACATATCGGGGAAATCGCGGTGCACGACCGGCACGCCCGCGTCGTGCAGCCGGCGGGCGTAGTCGCAGCCCTCGCTGTGCAGCGGGTCCTCCCCGGCGGTGAGGACCACCGCGGGCGGCAGACCGGCGTGCGACGCCGCGCGCGCCGGGGCCACGAGGTAGGGCGGGTCGACGATCGCGTCACCGCCGAGGTAGTGACGCCAGTACCACTGCATCGCGGCGCGGGTGTTGAAGGGACCCTGGGCGTAGCGGTGATAACTCTCGGTGTCGAACGACGGGTCGATGACGGGGTAGAGCAACACCTGGGCGGCCGGCAGGGCGCCCCCCCGCTCGCGGCACAGGATGGCGACGACCGCCGCCAGGTTCCCGCCGGCGCTGTCACCGGCGACGGCGATGCGCGCCGCGTCGATGCCCAGCTCCGCCGCGTGATCCGCAGTCCAGCAGAAGGCGGCGAAGGCGTCGAGCGCGGCGGCCGGCGCGGGATGTTCGGGGGCGAGCCGGTAGTCGACCGACACGACGACGGCCTGGCTGCCGCGCGCCAGGGCGCGGCAGAAGCCGTCGTGGGAGTCGATGCCGCAGAAGACGAATCCGCCGCCGTGACAGAACACGATCGCGGGCCGGTCGGCGCGCGGCTCGCCGTGCGGGTGGTAGACCCGCACGGGGATCTCCCCGGCCGGCCCCGGCACCGAGTGGTCGACGGCGCTGTGCACGTCACCCGCGTTGTTGACGGGCATGCGGCGTCTGGCCACCGCTTCCCGCGCCGCCGCACCCGTCATGGTCTCGACGCGCGGGAACCCGGCGTCCAATTCGCGCAACATGTCCCGCAGGTAGTCGTCGACCTGGGTCCGGTGGACGTGGGTGCGCATCGTGGGCCCGCTCATACCGGCCGGTACTTCAGCAGGGTGATCCCGGCTTCGGGCAGATCACAGAACACCGGCATCACTCGCATTCCTATCCGGACGTCGCTCGCGTCGACGTCGACCAATTCGGTACTGATCTTCGGCCCGGCGTCCCACTCGACCACCGCGAGCAACTGGGGCAGCGCGTCGGCCCAGGGCGGCCCGGTGGGCCTGCGGGCGACGGTGAACGTGTACAGCATTCCGGCGCCGTCGATTTCACGCCATTCCAGGTCGTCGGCCAGCGTCCCGGGGGCCAGGGTCCGCGGATAGAACACGTAGCGCCCCGCCGACGGCGAGTACTGGACCAGGATGCGGTGCTCGGCCAGGCCGTCCCAGAACGGCCGGGAGACCGGCGTGGGTTCGGGGATGGGACGAGGTTCGGTCGGGTTCACTGCGCCGCTCCTCCTCATCGCTTCGCTCTGCGTCGTCACCGGCGTGGTCATCCTCAGTCCCCTTCCAGCAGCAGTGCGACCTGTTCACTCATGATGCCGCCGTTGCCGGTGACGAACGCGGTCTGGCAGTCGGGAACCTGCGCGTCGGCGGCCCGGCCCATGACCTGGCGCGCCCCGTCGGCGACGTGGTGCATGCCGCCCGCCATACCGGCCTGCCCGTAGGAGAGCTGGCCGCCGGCGGTGTTCAGCGCGAAATCACCGCGGTAGGTCAGGTCGTGTTCGGTGACCCATTGCATGCCTTCGCCTTTCGCGCAGAATCCGGCGTCCTCGCGACTCATCAGCACCGTGATCGTGTAGCAGTCGTAGATCGAGGCCATGTCGACGTCGGAGCGGCTCAACCCGGCCATCGTGAACGCCGTGTCGGCGGCGCGGGCGATCGGCGTGCACAGCAGATCCGCGGCGTAGGTCGGGGTCTTGAACGCGATGTGCTCGCCGAAGCCGGTGATCCACACCGGCCGGTGCCGGCTTCGGCGCGCGATGTCGGCGTTGGCGATCAGCACACCCGCCCCCCGTGCACCCGCGTCACCGTCTCCAGCATGTGGATCGGGTCGGCGATCATCGGGTTGGCGAGCACGTCGTCCACGGTGATCGGGGTGCCATGGAACACCGCGCCCGGATGCGCGCACGCGTTGGCGCGTTGGTCCACCGCGATCTTGGCGAGCGCGGCCGGGTCGTAGCCAAAC
Source organism: Mycobacterium sp. THU-M104 (assembly GCF_049197365.1). Taxonomy (NCBI): domain Bacteria; kingdom Bacillati; phylum Actinomycetota; class Actinomycetes; order Mycobacteriales; family Mycobacteriaceae; genus Mycobacterium; species Mycobacterium sp. THU-M104. Next base: position 25,478 of record NZ_JBMIOP010000028.1, on the reverse strand, counting down.
TCGGCCGCATACCGCTGGGCGATCTGTGCGTAGGGCGCGTTCTGGCCCACGTTTCCGTAGGGGATCTCGAACTCGGCCTGCGGCGAGCCGTAGTTGTTCGACGACGCCCCATACCAATTCGGGGCGGCGGCCGCCCTGGTGTCGGACTGGGGTAGCGACGCCGATCCGGGTACGACGGCCAGCACCGCATCGCAGACCCCGAGTTCCACGGCGGCCGCGGCCCGCCACACCATCCCCGCCGAGGAGGCTCCGCCCAGGTCGACCCGTTCACCGAAATCTATTGGCAAGCCGAGATATTCGCACAGCGCGGCCAGCGCGAACATCGCCGATTCGGCCACCCCGTGGGTGATCAGGCCGTTGATGGCGGCGGGGTCGATGCCGGCGTCCTCGACGACCATCTTCGCCAACGCCGCGTACTGGTCGAGGGTGAACAGGGGCGGTGCGGTCAGCCGTCGTTCGGCAGGCAGTTCGGCGATGCCGACGATGGCGGCTTCGCCCCGCAGCCCTGTCATGACGGCGCTGCCCGCCGGGGCAACCGCACCGTCGCCGTCCCGGGCATCAGCACGGTGCCGTCGCGGCGGGGGCTGCGCGCGAGTTCCCGCAACTCCTCCACGGCACGGCGCAGGTCCCCGGCGTTGGTCAGTGCGCCCCGCTCGAGGTCGAGGGCTCCGGTGATGTAGGTCCAGCCGCGGTTGACCTCGCCCACCAGGTTGGTGAGCGGGACCCGCACGTCGTGGAAGTGAACCTCGTTGGTCTGGTAACCCGACCATGGGTAAAGGGGGCGGATCTGCACGCCGGGGCTGTCGATCGGGACGATGATGACGGAGATGCCGCGATGTCGGACTGCGTCGGGATCGGTGCGCACGCACAGCCACTCGTGGGTGGCGCGCTGGGCACCGCTGTTCCAGATTTTCGACCCGTTGATCACCCACTCCCGGCCGTTGCGTGTCGCGCGGGTCCGCAGGCCGGCCAGGTCGGTGCCGGCGTCGGGTTCGGAATAGCCGACGGCGCAGACCATCTCGCCTCTGGCGATGGGCGGCAGCCATTCGGCCTTGTTCTGCTCGGTGCCGTGCCGCATGATCATCGGCGCCACCGACGCGGCCAGCTCAGTCCGAACCAGCCCTGCTCGCCGATCTGGCGGCGGAAACGAGCGAGCTCACCGTTGGGGAACTCGAGATCGTGCTGGGCTAGTTCGGCGCGTAGCGCGGGGGTGACGTTGACGCGCAGGAATTCGCGGACCTCGGCCAGCCAGGCACGCTGGCCGAGGTCGAGTTCGAAATCCATTCCGGCCCCTTTGCCGCTGCGGTCTAGCGCGAACCCTAACAGTTTGCTTAGCCGCGCTCAGCAACGCCGGCGTCGGAGGCGGCGATGCGCGGTCCGCGGGTCGGCGGGTGATAGGACGGCCGCGGCTCCGTTTGCATGAACGGCAGCCATTTTGCATGAACGGCAGCCATTTTGCATGAACGGCAGCCATGAAGTGCACCTCAAACGGCATGCGGGTGTCAAACTGTTAACGCCCTGTCAAACTCCGGTAAAACCGCGCCTCGACCCTCGCGGACTCACGGCTGGCCTGCAAGGATCATGGGATCGACTGGTCCGGAATCAGGCGTACCGCTCGATCCGAAGAGCACGGGGAGAAACACATGCCCACTGTTGAGACACGCCTTCGCCAGGAACTGCGTACCTACGCCGTCGAGTTGCGCCAGCTGGCGTACACCCTGCCCCACGGGGTCGGCGAGCACGATCTGCTGCAACTGTCCGACCGGATGCGCGAGGCCGCGGAACAGGTGACCCGCAAAGGTGCCTGACATTTGGCGACATACCGCGTGAGACGTCGCGATCGTCGCCATCGCCGGCGGGTTCTCAGCCACCCTTGAGGCGAATCTTCCACCGCACGAAGGTCAGGTAGACCATGCTGATCACCAGCAGCATGGCCATGTCGAACCACCATGCGCCGGGGCTGTGACGCCAATGCGAATCCTTCGGGGTCACCGGACCCGGCTCCAGCTTGAGCAGGTCCGCGGTGGACGCTGACGCCGCAAAACCCCACCTTGCCGGCGTGGCCCAGGACATCTGGTCGAGCCCGATACGGTCGGTGACCGGGATCATGCCGCCCGAGAACACCAGCTGCGACATCACCGCCACGACCAGCAGCGGCATGATCTGTTCGTTGGACTTGGCGACGCCGGACAGCGCCAACCCGAGCATGGCCGAGGCGATGCACGTCAACGCGACGTCCACGAACAGCTCGAAGCCGGGGTGGCCCAACGCGACGGCCCCCTGGGTCGGGCCGCCCTTGCCGATCAGCACGATGACCGTCACGATCGCCGACTGGATCACCGCGAACACCGTGTAGACGCAGACCTTGGCCAGCAGATAGGCAGAAGTGGACAGGCCGACCGCTTGTTCCCGCAGGAAAATCGGCCGCTCGCCGATCAGATCGCGGATCGTCAGCGCGGTGCCCATGAACACCGCCCCGACGTTGAGCAGCACCAGGATCTGCCCGGGCTCATCGGGGGCGGCGCCCATCGGGTTGGGGACGCCGAAGCCGACACTGCCCGGCACCGACATCGACAGCGCACCCATGATGAAGGGCAGCACCGCCAGGAAAGCGAAGTAGCCGCGGTCGGAGATGATCAACCGCATCTGCCGCCTGGCGATGGTGGAGAACTGTTGGACCAGGCTTGTGTGGGACGGATCGCCCAGCTCGGCGGGTTTTTCCGCCGGCGGTGGCGGTGGAGGCGGACCCGTCCGCGCCAGATAGCGGGCGCGGGCCCCGTCGGGGTCGTTGGACACAGCGCTGAAGATGTCGGCCCAGTTCGTCGTCCCCATCGCGGGACCGATCTGGGTGGGCGGCCCGGAGAACGCGGTCTTGCCGCCGGGGGCCAGCAGCAGCACCTGATCGCAGACGTCGAGGTAGGTCAGCGAGTGGGTGACCACGAGGACCACGCGGCCCGCGTCGGCCAACTGCCGCAACATCGTCATGACCTGGCGGTCCAGGGCCGGGTCCAGACCCGAGGTCGGCTCGTCGAGGATCAGCAGCGACGGGCCGGTGAGCAGTTCCAGCGCCACTGACGCGCGCTTGCGCTGGCCACCCGAGAGCTTGTCGACCCGGGTCTGCAGGTGCTGGGTCATCTCGAGTTCCTCGAGCACCCGGGCCACCACCTGGGCCCGGTCCGCTGTGGTGGTGTCCGGCGGCAACCGGAGTTCGGCGGCATACATCAGTGCCTGGTGCACCGTCAGCTGACCGTGCACGACATCGTCCTGCGGGACCATGCCGATCCTGCTGCGCAGCGAGGCGTATTCGGCATGGACGTTGTGGCCCTCGAACGTCACCGTGCCGGTGGTCGGGTGCGTGTAGCCGGCGACCAACCTGGCGAACGTGGACTTGCCCGCGCCCGAGGGGCCGATCACGGCCGTCAGCGTTCCTGGGTGCGCCCCCATCGAGATGTTGTCCAGCAACGTCTTGTTGTTCTCGATGGTCCACGTCACGCCACGCACGTCGAGGCCGCCGGTGGGTGTCGCGGTCGCGGTCCTGTCGTTGCGCACCAGCGCACCGCCGGCGAAGACGAGATCGATGTTGCCGATCGTGACCACGTCGCCGTCGTGCAGCAGTGCCGAGTCGACCCTGGCTCCGTTGACGAAGGTGCCGTTGATGCTGCGGTTGTCGTGGATCTCGGTGCCGCGGTCGGTCGGGACCAGAGTGGCGTGGTGACGGGACGCCAGCACCTCCGGGATGACGATGTCGTTGTCGTTGGCCCGGCCGATCTTGATCGCTCCCGGGACCGACTCCGGGGCCGATCTGCCCGGGCGCAGTATCCGCATCATCGACGTCGCGATGTTGGTGGGGTCTGCGCCGATGCGGCCGGTCTCGACGGCTCTGGGCCCACCTGACGCTGTCGCGGGCACCGGCATCGGTGGCGGCCGGTAAATCTGCGGCCCCTGATGCGGCCCACTGGTCGGGCCCACGTGGTGCGCGCTGCCCGGATGGCGGGGTTGCGGTTGCGCCGGCTGGCCCGGCAGTGGCCCACTCGGGTGGCTTTGCTGCGGGCCACTGGGTGGTTGCGCAAGGTGCCGGAACGAAGCCGACGGTGGTTGATACGGCCGGCCGGCCCGGTGCGCGCCGGGCTGCGCGTGGTACGGGGTGGGGGCCCCGTCGGCGTCGCCGCGCGGATCGACGATCGGCATCGAGGTCGTCGGCGGAGGCCGCCCCGCCGAGGCGCCGCGACGGCCGACCTCGAACGTCATCGCGGGACCGTCCGGATTGCCGATATTGACCCGCAGGCCGTCCTGGATGTCGACGCCCGGGACCCGGCGGTTGTTGACGTACAGGCCGTTGAGACTTCCGTTGTCGACGACGATCCAGCGGCCCTGGTCGAACCGCACGATCAGGTGGTTCCGCGAGACCAGCGGGTGCCCGACGCGGACGTCCGCACGCAGGTCGCGCCCGATCACGACATCGCTTCCAGCTGCGAAGGTTCGCTCGGAGCCCTCATAGCACACGGTCAGCACGGGCGGGGCTGGTCGGCTCATCCTCTTCACTGTATCGGCAGCACGACCGATCGGGGCCAGACGCTACGGTCGTCCATCGGACCGGATCCCAGGACGTCAAAACTTGTCGTCCCTGCACGCCAGCGGCAACGAAATCCCCGACGATGCACGGGAGACGAGCGCTGCTTATCGGCGGGAGCAGCGGAGATCGCCCCTGGCCGGATTTCACGTCTTGTTGCTCTGCGGCACAATATTTTTCGCAGCGCACAGGCTATCCCACGCCGGTGATCGCCGGCACGTTGCGCGTCCACGGCGTGCCTGCGCGCTCGGCGGGCAGCTCGTTGCGTTCGGCGGTGACCTCTTTGACGAAATCGCCGATGTGGCGAATAGCGCTGCGCCCTTCGGGCAAAATATCGGCCGCCAACGGGAAATCGTGGATCTGTCCGTCCCAAAGATGCAGTTCGCAGCGGATTCCCGCGGCTTCCAGGCGTTGTGCCATCAGCTCAGCGTCGGGCAGCAGCAGTTCGTCCGAGCTTGCGTGGATGGTCACCGGGGGCAAGGTGGACAGGTCGGCATCTACCGGCGAGATGACCGGGCCTGCGGAGCCGTCCGTGCCGGGAAGTTGCACTTCCCCGAGATATCGGGCGAATATCGACAACGCGGCGCGCGTGAACATAGAGCACCGGCGGGCATTGGGGTGCCTCAATTTTTCCGCCGGGTCCGCATCCGCGAGCGGTGAGATCGTCGCGATGCCCGCCGGCTTGTCGACACGGGCGCGGATGGCGGAGAGCGCGGTCATGAACGCCAGGTATCCCCCGGCCGAGTCGCCGGCCACGACGATTTGCTCGCCCTGATAACCGCTTTCCTGCAGCCAGCGAAGCCCGTCGAGGCCGTCCTCGATGGCATCGTCGATCCGGTGCGACGGCAGCTTCCGGTATCCGACGGTGAGCACCGCGGCGTCGGCCGCTTTCGACACGCGGGTCACCAGCGAGCGGTGCGTGTTGAGACCGCAGGTTAAAAACGCGCCGCCGTGCAGATAAAGGATCGCCCGCGTCGACGACGCGCCAGGCGCACGAACCCATTCGGCGGTGCAGTTCTCCAGCTGCACGGGATCGATCGTCGCGGACGACCGGAAGTGTGGCAGCAGACCCGCCAGACCGTCCACGTATTCCAGGGGCCAACGCAGATTCGGTTGAAACGCCCACGCGCGAACCGCGTTCTTCACGATCAGCCGACTGGCCAGGGACACCACAACCGATTGCGGACTGTGGCGATGGTGGATTCGCCGCTTTGTCCCCTGCGTCGGCAATACGCCGAACCGATCTTTCTGCTTCGTTGCCACGTGAAATCACTCCTGTTGCGAGCAGATACCCGCCCCGCGGCCCGCAAAACGACGGGGTGAACCCGGGCCGGGGCCTCGGCAACACTCAAAATGATGGATGAAGTCGCCTGCAAGCTGCCTTAGCGCTGCTTTGGGAGTACATGAATTCGGTTGTGGTTGAACCAATGAACCTCGCGCTGTCCTGGCTGGTTCGCAGACTTCTCACCTCAGTTATATTACTCCCCATAAAGATTCGATAGTAGCTTCGGCGATGTGATTACCCAACGTAGTCTTGTGTGACGTTACTCATTGCCGAGCCGATTGTGCTCAACCTCATTAAAGCGCCACTCCTGGTCAGGTTTCGTCAGAACGTTCCGCGGGGACATTGCCCATTTGGCGCCTCCCGACGTCCTGGTCGGTCAGCGGGATCTGTTCCACTTGGACACGGCGGTCGGCGCAGGTACGCTCATCCAGCGCTGTGGCCATTCTCTGGTTCATCGACTCCCGGAATCTCTCTGTGCCCCTGGGGTTTCGTGGCCTCTTCCGGACGATGCTCGCTTACGCCAAGCTCTCCGAAGAGACACAATGACCGGGCTGCCGAATCGTCGGGAGTTTCTCACGGCGGACAACGGGCAGCCGGCAAAACCGTTGCCGGAGCGCACCACGCACCTGGAGGTGCTGATGGTCGACATCCACCGGTTCACCAGAATCGGTTCGCGGGAATCAATGAGACCCGCGAGCACGCCGCCGGATCAGGGTGGGTCTCGGCATGGCGACGCTGACTCCGCCCTGCGGGTCGAACAGCTGATCGCAGCGGAAACGCAGGTTCGGCATGCATGATTCGCACACCGGTTCGCTGTGGGTAGTGCTGGCTGACGCCGGGCAAACGTTGGAATCGATCCAGGTCGCAGACGTCTGCCGGAAACCGCGATGCAGCGCGGCGTCTCCACTGCGGCGCTCACGGCGCCGCGAAGCTGACAACCTGCTGGTTTTCCGCCGGGAATTGGGTTCGAGTCGGGCCGCTGGGCTGTACACGCGCTGCGCTCCGGGCTTACCGTCGGTTGAGATGAGACACCGCGCGAAGACGAAAACCAGAGGGCGCCTGCGTGACCGCCCAACCTTCGGGAAGGAGCTTGGGTCGATGCGCCAACCACCGCCCACCCGCTCATGACCAACGACCGACAACTGGACCTCGACTATCTTCGCTGCGAGCTCCTCGCCCGGGTGGACGAGCATCCATTCCATGAATGGTCCTCCGACCTGCTGCGCGCGATGATCGCGATTTTCGACCTGAACGGTGTCACCCCGGCGACCACGAGCCACTTCCGGCCCTACCTCGTCCGATGACGGGCGTGTAGCGCGGACCTCGTCGATCTGCGGGCGGCTCCCAACTGGTCCATGGCCCGGATGGCGATCGGCTCAGCGCTGGGCGCTCGCCGCCGGATGACTGGCACGCGGAACAGCGCTGTCCATTCGGCGCGCAGCCATGGCAGGGTGACAGGCGTGTCCAACATTTCTGAACCGATCGCCGTCGAAGACGACCTGCGCGAAGTCGAAACCCCCAAGGGCGCCCTGCGGTACTACGACTGCGGCCCCGGCTCCCGCCCGGTGCTGCTGTTTCTGCACGGCTCCGGCCCCGGGGTCACCGGCTGGCGCAACTTCCGGGGACTGCTGCCCGGCTTCGCCGAACACTACCGCTGCCTGATCCTCGAGTTCCCCGGCTTCGGCGTCAGCCCGGACGTCGGGGGCCATCCGATGGTGACCGCGCACGGCGCCGTCGTGCCGTTCCTGGACGCGCTCGGCGTCGAGAGGGTCCACGTCATCGGCAACTCGATGGGCGGCGGGGTCGGCATCAACTTCGCGATCCGCAACCCGGACCGCATCGGCCGGCTGGTGACGATCGGCGGGATCGGCACGAACATCTTCAGTGCCAGTCCCAGCGAGGGCATCCGGCTGCTGCAGGAGTTCACCGAGGACCCCACGCGGCAACGGCTGGTGGACTGGCTCAAATCGATGGTCTACGACCAGGCGCTGATCACCGACGAGCTGATCGAGGAACGCTGGCAGCTGGCCACCGACCCGGAGACGCTGGCCGCCGCCCGCCGCATGTACGGCAAGGAGGCGTTCGCCGCCATGACCGCGGCGATGGAGGCCTCCGACCGGCCGATGCCGTGGGCGACCATGCACAAGCTGGCCGCCCCGACGCTGCTGACGTGGGGCCGCGACGACAGGGTGAGCCCTCCCGACATGGCCCTCATCCCGATGCGCACCATCCCCAACGCCGAACTCCACATCTTCCCTAAGTCCGGGCACTGGGCGATGATCGAGGCCAAGGAGGCCTTCGAGAGCACCGTGCTGGCGTTCCTGTCGCGGTAGCGCCGGACCCGGCCCGGCCGGCTGGGCGCGGAATCTCACTCAGTGAGCAGACGTCGAGTGCGCCCGCCGGGCCGAGGCCACCCTGTTCACCAGGGCCGACTCCTGGTATCTGGGCGCCAACGTCCCCGGCAAGCCGCGGGTGTTCATGCTTTTCATCGGCGGGTTCGGGTGTATCTGGAAATCTGCGCCCAGGTCGCCGGGGCCGGTTACACAGGCATCTCGCTGATCAAGGCATCGTGATCCCGGGTCTGCGTGGTCGCGGGGTCATGGTGACCGGGGCCGCGCGAGGCGCCGGTCGCTGCCACTGTGAGCGGTTCGCCGAGGAGGGCGCCGCGTCATCGCGCTGGATGCACCCGCGGCGGCCGCCGACCTTCCCGAGACCGCGTGCGTCCTGATCTGGACAATCCGACCGCAGACGACGCCGAGGTGCTCAGAGCCCGCCACTTGCCACCGGCGCCCTGGGTCGAACCCGTCGATGTCAGCAATGTCGTGCGCGAGGCGTTCGCCGAAGCCGGCAGCGATGTCGTTCGGCTTCTCGACGCGACGGCGTCGAACTCGACGTGTTCGGGCCGCAGTTGCCGTTGTGTCGGCGAGAAATTCGCACATCGATTTCGACCCGATTTCGCCCGCTGATCGGGATCATCAGAGAGTCGGCGCATGGACTGCGGTAAACCATTCAGTAAGCCCACACACGTAAGGACGAGGAAAATGAGTGAACGGGTACTTGACCGGGTCGTGGCGATGGCCGACCAGTTACGCGACCAGGCCGTGGAATCCGAGCGGATCGGCCGGCTCACCGATGACTCGGTGAAGCTGATGAAGGCAGCCGGCCTGATCCGGTTACTGCAGCCCAAGGGCTACCAGGGCTTCGAGGTCCACCCCCGCGAGTTCGCCGAGACGACGATGGCCACCGCGGCACTCGACCCGGCCGCCGGCTGGATCGTCGGCGTGGTGGGCGTGCACCCCTACCAGTTGGCGTACGCCGACCCGAGGGTGCCGGCCGAAATCTGGGCCGACGACGTCGACACCTGGATGGCCTCCCCGTACGCGCCGCAGGGAGTGGCCAAGCCTGTCGACGGCGGCTACCTGTTCAACGGCCGCTGGCAGTTCAGCTCGGGCACCGACCACTGCGACTGGATCATCCTGGGCGCCATGCTCGGTGACGAGAACGGCATGCCGTTGATGCCGCCGCAGATGCTGCACATGATCCTGCCCCGCAAGGACTACGAGATCGTCGAAGACTCCTGGAACGTGGTGGGGCTGCGGGGAACGGGCTCCAAAGACGTCATCGTCTCCGACGCTTTCGTGCCGTCGTACCGGACGATGGACGCGACCAAGGTGATGGACGGCACCGCCCAGCGCGAGGCCGGGATGACCGAGCCGCTGTATCTGATGCCGTGGTCGACGATGTTCCCGCTGGGGATCTCCGCGGCGACCATCGGTATCGCCGAGGGCGCACTGGCCGCGCACCTCGATTATCAGCGGGAGCGGGTCGGCGCCACCGGAACGGCGATCAAGGACGACCCCTACGTCATGTACGCCGTCGGCGAGGCGGCGGCCGACATCAATGCCGCCCGCCAGGAACTGCTGGCCAACGCCGACCGGATCTATGACATGGTCGCCGCCGGCAAGGAGGTGTCCTTCGCCGACCGGGCGGCGGGTCGGCGCACCCAGGTGCGCGCCGTGTGGCGCGCGGTGTCGGCGGTCGACGAGATCTTCGCCCGATCGGGTGGCAACGCCTCGCGGATGGACAAGCCGCTGCAGCGCTACTGGCGCGACGTGCACGTCGGGCAGATGCACGCCATCCACGTCCCGGGCACCATCTACCACGCGTCGGCCCTGAGTTCGCTGGGCGTCGAACCGCCCCAGGGCCCGCTGCGGGCGCTGATCTGAGAGGCCTGCCGCTGTGTCCGACCTGAAAAGCCTTGGCTACGTCACCATTTCGACCAATGAAATCGATCGGTGGCGGCAGTTCGCCTTCGGCGTCCTGGGCTTCGCCGAGGGGAAGGGGCCCGACCCCGCAGCGCTGTATCTGCGGATGGACGAGCGCGCGGCCCGGCTGATCGTGGTGCCCGGGGAGACCGAACGGATCCGGACCGTGGGCTGGGAGGTGCGCGACCACCCCGGCCTGCAGCGGGTCAAAGCCGCCCTCGACGGCGCCGGGGTGGCGTTCAAGCAACTCTCCGACGAGGAGGCCGAGGCCCGCCGCGTCGAGGAGGTGATCACCTTCGAGGACCCCGCCGGCATCACGTGCGAGGTCTTCCACGGCGCCGTGCTCGACCACAGCCCGGTGATCACCCCGTTCGGGGCGAGGTTCGTCACCGGCGACCAGGGCATGGGCCACGTCGTGCTGCCCACCACGGACCCGGGCGGCCTGTTCGACTTCTACACCGAGGTGCTGGGGTTCCGCTCCCGAGGCGCGTTCCGGGTTCCGCTGCCCAAGGAGTTCGGCCCGGTGCGGGTGCGCTTCCTCGGCATCAACGAGCGACACCACAGCCTGGCGATCGTGCCGGCCGCGCACCAGCGCGACCCGCGCCTGGTGCACATCATGGTCGAGGTCGACACCCTCGACGCGGTGGGTCAGGCGCTGGACCGCGTCAACGCCGAGGGCTTCCAGCTCTCCTCCACGCTCGGACGGCACACCAACGACAAGATGGTGTCGTTCTACGTGCGGGCCCCCGGCGACTGGGACATCGAATTCGGCACCGAAGGCATGCGTGTCGACGAAAACTACTACACCGCAGAGGAAATCACCGCCGACAGCTACTGGGGCCACCAGTGGATCGGCGGGATGCCCGCGGCGATGCGGTTATGACACCCGATACCGACGTCACCCCGGTCCCGGCGGCGTCGATCACCTCCTGGGACGACGAGGCCGACGTCGTGATCGTCGGATACGGCATCGCCGGGGCCGCCGCGGCGGTCGAAGCGGCCCGCGCCGGCGCCGACGTCCTGGTGCTCGAACGCACCGGCTCCTGGGGCGGTGCGGCCGCCATGGCCGGCGGCTTCATCTACCTCGGCGGCGGCACGGCGCTGCAAAAGGCTTGTGGCTTAGACGATTCCGTCGACAACATGGCGGCCTTCCTCAACGTCGCGATGGGCCCCGGGGCCGACGCGGAGCGCATCGCCGACTACTGCGCGGGCAGCGTCGCGCACTTCGACTGGCTCGTCGACTGCGGTGTGCCGTTCAAGGCGGAGTCCTTCTCCGAACCCGGCTGGGAGCCGATGGGCGACCAGGGGCTGATGTACAGCGGCGGCGAGAACTTCTACCCGTTCAACACCATCGCCTCCCCCGCCCCGCGCGGGCACGTCCCGCAGATGTCGAACAAGAAGCAGGGTGAGGCCAGCGCGGGCTACATGCTGATGAAGCCGCTCGTCGAGACGGCCACGGCGGCCGGCGCGCGGGCGCTCTACGACGTGCGGGTGCAGCGCCTCATCGTCGAGTCCGACGGCAGGGTGGCCGGGATCCGCGCGCGGCGCTACGGCGCCGAGATCAACGTCCGGGCGCGCCGCGGGGTGGTGCTGGCGATGGGAAGCTTCGCCGACAACGACGCGATGGTGACGCAGTACGCGCCGCGCATCGCCGGGCGCCCGGCCGCCTCCATCGAACAACACGACGGGCAGGGCATCCGGATGGCGCAGGCACTCGGCGCGGACCTGGCCCACATGGACGCCACCGAGGTCGCGATCTTCATCGACCCCCAGCAACTGGTGCGCGGCATCCTGGTCAACGGCCGCGGCCAGCGCTACGTCGCCGAGGACACCTACCCCGGCCGGATCGGACAGCTCACGCTGTACCAGCAGGACAACACCGCCTACCTGATCATCGACGGCGCGGCCCAGGACGAGGCGATGAACTCGTGGTCGCCGAAATTCATGCTGCGGGAAGCGATCTGGGTGGCCGACAGTGTCGCCGACCTGGAACGCGACATGGGCCTGGCGCCGGGCTCGTTGCAGGCCACCGTGGCCGCCTACAACGACGGCGCCGCGCCCGGCGAGGACCCACTGCTGCACAAGAAGCCCGAGTGGCTGCGGCCGATCGGCTCCCCCGTCGGGGCGATCGACCTGCGGGAGAACACCGGCGGGTTCACGCTGGGCGGACTGTGCACCACGCTCGATGCCGAGGTGCTGCATGTCAGCGGCAACCCGACGCGAAGAGGCGCTTCTCGGGTTCGGCTGCGTGGCCGCGCCCATCGGCGGCCCCGGTGAAGCCGTGAAACCGGTGGCTGCAGTCTCGGTGTGCGGACCGATGGGACGCATGAGATTTGACCAGCGTCTCGCCGCTCCGGTGCGCATGACCGCGATGGGTATCCGGTGCAACGTCGACGGCGGCTCGCAGCGGGTCGCTCCTACCCTGCAGCCCCTACGCCCGTTGCTCCCCCAGCGGCCGCAGCAAAACGACGCCGCGCCGCGACCGACTGTCCGGTACACGTGAGCCTCGACCCGCGGATCGCCGAGATCCTCGGACAATTGGACGGCGGGTTCCCTCCCGTGCAGGAGCTGACAGACGCCGAGGCGAGGACACGACACGGTCCCATCACGCAACCGCGTTGACCGCAGTCGACAACCTCGTCTTGAACGCATCCGGAATAGGGACATACCCGTGTTCTGCCAACCCGTCCTGGCCTGTGCTGATGGCGCTCTGGAGAAAAACCTTCACGGCCCTACCGACTTGAGAGTCGGGATATGTGGAGCAGACAATTTCGTAGGTCGCCAGCACGATCGGATAGGAACCGGGGCGGGTCGGCCGATAGAACGAGATCGTGTCGAGAACGAGGTCATTGCCCTTATTGATGAACCCTGCCGAGGTAATCGTCTTCGCCACCGAGTCGGCGCTGATCGCGACGGGATCCGGACCGGCCGACGTGATGATCTTGGCCATGTTCAGGTGCTGCGCCTGCGCGAACGACAACTCGTTGTAGGTGATGGCACCCTCCGTGCGCTTGACGGCCGCGGCGGTGCCGTCGTTGCCCATGGCGCCCTCGCCGACGCCGCCGTTGAAAGTCTTTCCGGCGCCCTTACCCCACGCGTCGCCGCCGGCGGTATCGAGATATTTCTGGAAGTTGTCCGTAGTGCCGGACTGGTCGCTGCGGAAAACGACATGAATCGGCTCGGCAGGCAATCTGGTGGCTGAGCCTGGAGAGCAGCGGTATGCCCGAATATCATTCCGGGTACTTCGTCGGCGCCAGCATCGACACATATTGCCTGCGGCACAAAGGCGAAATTCCTGCACGCTAGGCGGCGTTTCGCTCACAAATTCGTCGGTGGCGCCGCTCCGACCCGCCGACCGGAATCGGGCGCGCCATCGCGTGTGCGCGAGCTCGGCCGCGCCGGCGTCCAGGAGCACCCGCATGCCGAGTCCCTACAGTTACCCGCATGAGAAGTTCGCTGAATGTCTGCAACGAGGGCCCGACGCAGGTATGGACGATCAGCCTGCCGCACGTCGGCAACGCGATCACCGGCACGGAGTTCATCGCCGAATTCGAGGCTGCGGTCGACGCCGCCAACGTCGACACGGCGATCCGCGCCGTGATCCTCACCGGGGAGGGCAAGATCTTCTCGGCGGGCGGCAACGTCAAGGAGATGGCCGATCGTGACGGAATCTTCGGTCTGGACGCCCTAGAGCAACGCCACGCCTACAGCGACGGAGTCCAGCGGATCCCGCGGGCCCTTTCCCGGCTGGAAGTGCCCCTGATCGCCGCGGTCAATGGCGCGGCAGTCGGCGCCGGCTGCGATTTGGCGATGATGTGCGACATCCGAATCGCTTCCGAGCGAGCGTCGTTCGCCGAGAGCTTCGTCCAGCTCGGCCTCATCCCCGGTGACGGTGGCACCTGGTTCCTGCCGCGGGCCGTGGGCTATGCGCGCGCCGCCGAGATGACGTTCACCGGCGACCGCGTCGACGCGGCAACCGCGCTGGATTGGGGCATGGTCAGCCGCGTGGTGGCCCATGACGATCTGCTCCCCCAGGCGCGCGCGCTCGCCGAGCGCATCAGCAAGAACCCCCCACACGCGTTGCGGATGGCCAAGCGCTTGTTGCAGGAGTCGCGCAGCGGAACCCTGGAGTCGACTCTGGGGATGGCCGCGGCCATGCAGCCGTTGGCCCACCGCTCCGCCGAGCACGAGCAGCGCATCGCCACATGGAAGACGCGCTGATGGCGCTCCCCCGCCTGGTGCCGCCCGGCGGCGTCGACGCCGCAACCGAGCGCCTGCGTACCGAGGTGCGCGAGTTCCTCGCCGACCAACTGGCCGCCGGGGCGTTCACCCCCTCGGTCGATGCCTGGCTGACCGGGTGGGATGAGAAATTCACCGCCACTCTGGCCGCGCGCGGTTGGCTGGGAATGACGGTGCCGTCCGAATACGGCGGGCACGGGCGCTCGTTCCTGGAACGCTTCGTCGTGACCGAGGAATTGCTGGCCGCCGGTGCGCCCGTCGCCGCGCACTGGATCGCCGATCGCCAGATCGTGCCGTCACTGCTCAAATACGGCACCGAGCACCAGAAGTCGGAGTTCCTTCCGCGGATCGTTCGCGGCGAGTGCTTCTTCGCCATCGGCATGAGCGAACCCGACTCGGGCTCGGATCTGGCCAGCGTGCGCACCAGGGCCGAGCCCGTCGACGGCGGCTGGTCGCTGACGGGCACCAAAGTCTGGACGTCGGGCGCTCACCTGGCGCACGCGTTCATCGTCTTGGCGCGCACCGCGGCGATGGACCCGGCTCATCGCCACGCCGGGCTGAGCCAGTTCATCGTGAACCTGCGCGGGCCCGGCGTCGAGATCCGCCCGATCGTGTCGATGACCGGAGCACACCACTTCAACGAGGTGATCCTGGATGCGGCGTTCGTCCCCGACGCCATGGTGTTCGGTGAGATCGGCAACGGCTGGCACCAGGTGACCTCCGAGCTCGCTTTCGAACGCAGCGGGCCCGAGCGCTTCTTGTCCACCTTCTCGCTGTTGGCGGCCTGCGCCGATCGCATGGCCTCAAACACCATCGCGCGCGATCCGAATCTGGGGCGACTCGTGGCACGCATCGCCGGCCTGCACCAGATGTCCACCGCGGTGGCCGGCGCGCTGGAACGAGACGAGCCCGCGGACCTACCCGCCGCGGTGGTCAAAGTGCTGGGCACCACCACCGAGGGCGACATCGCGGACTACGCGGACCTGCAGGACTCCCCGGATTCGGTATTCTCCGGCCTGGTACGCGCGGCCGTCGATCAGCGGCCCGGCTTTACGCTGCGCGGCGGCACCAACGAGGTGCTGCATGGCGTGATCGCGCGCGGATTGGGCATGCGATGAACCCCCGGCCCGCAGTTGACGGCGCACTCATCGACATGATGGATGCGGTTTTCGCCGGTCACCGTGAACAGCATCCGCCCACCACGACGGTCCAGCGGGATCCGGACTTGTGGCGGCACCTCGACGAGCTCGGCCTGGTCCGGCTGACCGGCGACGAGCAGCACGGCGGCAGCGGGGCCGGATGGCACGAAGCCGCCGCATTGCTGGCCGCCGCGGTCAGCCACGGAGTTCGAATCCCGTTGGCCGAGCATGATTTATTGGCATGCTGGCTACTGGACGCTATCGGAGTGCCCGCAGACGACGCGGTTCGGACCGTGTGCGTGCTCGACAGACAGGGCGTCGCGACAGAGGTGCCGTGGGCCGCGGCGGCCGACCGGGTGGTGGTCGCGTGGCGAGCCGACGGCCGATACCGCGTCGCCGACGTCGCACGCGAGATGCTCACCATCACCCCGGGTGCCAACCTGATCGGCGAACCACGAGACACGGTGGCCGCCGATCTGGCCCGCCTGGAAGGGATGCCGATTCCCGTTACCCTCATCACCGGGCTACGGCTGAAGTCGGGGCTGGTGCGGGCGATCCAGGTGTGCGCCGCCTTGGACCGGATTCTGCAGCTGTGCGTCGAGCATGCGACCTCACGTGTCCAGTTCGGCGGCCCACTGGCGAAATTCCAGGCCGTGCAACACCTGGTGTCCGGCATCGCCACCGAGGCGGCGCTCGCCCGGGCTACGACCGAGGCAGCGCTGACCGCCGGGATGGCCGGTCAATGGTCGGGACCAGATCTCGGTTTCCTGGTCGCCGTCGCACGCTCGTGTGCCGGCCACGCGACCTCCGTGGTGGTGCGCAACGCCCACCAGGTACACGGGGCCATCGGCACCACCCGTGAGCACCGGTTGCACGAGTTCACCAGAGCCGCTCTCGCGTGGCGCTCGGAGTTCGGCTCGATACGGTACTGGGACGACCGGGTGACCGACGCCGCACTGTACGCCGGCGCCGGCGGACTGTGGAGTCTGATCAGCGACTGATGCGGCGCCGCAAGGCTCGAGCATGCGTCCAACGATGCGGTCAGTGTTGGTCGGTGACCTCGGTATCGGCATCCTGGAACATCTCGGAAACGATGAGCCACGAGCCGTCGGTGTGACGCTGACGTACTCGAATCGAGAAGTCGTCGCGGTCCATCGTGTCCCCGCCGACGAGTCCTTGACCTTTGATCACCAGGTGCGCCACGACGACAACCACCTCTGGTGTCAGAACTTTGAAGCTGGTCTCAGAGATCGACGGCGCCGCGCACGCCTGAAGGACGCGCACGCCTGAAGGACACAATGCCCATCGTCATGTCGTCAGACCACGCGGCCACTATTCGGCCTGGACAATCGTGAGCTCTCCCGCCGTTACGGCGCGCTCGATCGAATGCCCCAAGGCCGAACATGCCAGAAACAGCTCCTGGCGGCTGCCGGCGATGCGATCGGCTTCGCGGCGCTCGGCACACCTTGCCACCGCAGCGGCATCCCACTGCACGCTGGTCTGGTTCCAGCTGCTTTTGCGGACCAGCACCCGTGCACCGCAAGTACGACATGCCACGGGCGCCATCAGCATGTCGTCGAGCCGATCGTCGATCCTGTCGGAGGCAGCCAACCTCGTCACACCGAGCCGGTGGTGGCCGGCTGGGCGGCCATATTCGCCTCGACCTCTTTCATCCACGCCTCGTAGGGCCGGGTGGTATCCAACTCGAACTCGGAGCGGTCCACCATGTCCGGTTCTACGTCGGCGACGTCGACGTAGAACTGCTGGTACCAGCGACGCAGCTGGTAGACCGGCCCGTCCTCCTCGACCAGCAGCGGATTGTCGATGCGCGCCTTGTTCCGCCAGATCTGCACGTCCTGTTCGAAGCCCAGCTTGACGAAGTCGCCGAGGCCGACGGCGGTCTGCATCGCGAGGTCGTCGGGCAGCATGGCCGACTTCTTGACGATGATCCCGTATTGCAGCACAAAGGAATTCGTATCAATCGGATAGTGGCAGTTGATGAGTACCGTGTGGTGATCGGCGTCCGCGTAGTGATAGGTCAGATCGTCGATCATGAAGGACGGACCCAGCACGAGGCCACCGAGGTGGTGCCGAGCATCTGCGCACCCTCGGTGCCGCCGAGATCCGTTCGGCCCGCCGCGAACTCACCAGCACCACCCGGCGCGGGGTGGTGCTGGCCACCGGCGGCTTCGACCACAGCATGGATATGCGATGGAAATTTCAGTCCGAATCGCTGGGCGCCAACCTGAGCCTGGGAGCCGAGAGCAACACCGGCGACGGGATCCGCGCGGCTCAAGAACTCGGCGCGGACATCGATTTGATGGATCAGGCATGGTGGTTCCCCGCCATTGCGCCGCTACCCGGCAAAACGCCGGTGGTCATGCTTGCCGAACGGTCACTACCCGGCTGCCTGATCGTCGACCAGGACGGGCACCGCTTCGTCAATGAGTCGACGGACTACATGTCCTTCGGCCAGCGACTGCTCGAACTGGAACGTGCGGGGACCCCGGTCGAAACGATGTGGATCATCTTCGACCATTAATACCGCAACAGCTACGTCTTTGGCGCCGAGTTGTTTCCGCGGATGCGGATCCCGCAGGCGTGGTACGACGCTGGCATCGCGGTACGGGCCGAAAGCCTTGCCGAGCTGGGCCCACAAATCAACGTCCCGGTGGCCCAGTTCACCGCAACGATGACCCGCTTCAACGACAATGCTTCTGCTGGTGAAGATCTCGACTTCAGTCGGGGCGCAGCGCCTATGACCGGGACTACGGTGACCCGACTGTGACGCCGAACCCGAACCTGCGCCCCTTGGTCAAAGACCCCTTCTACGCTGTGAAGATGGTGCTCAGCGACCTGGGCACCTGCGGCGGGCTCAAGGCCGACGATCGGGCGCGGGTGCTGCGCGAGGACGGCGGCGTCATTGCGGATCTCTACGCAATCGGGAATACCGCCGCCAACGCGTTCGGAACGACGTACCCGGGCGCGAGTGCCACGATCGCGCAGGGACTGGTGTACGGCTACATCGCAGCCCGCGACGCGGCCGGGTGAAGGTCACCCGCAGCAGCACGGCGTGCTTGAGCACCGGAGGGTCCACCGGGGCGTTGTTGGTCCAGTCCGTCACGGCGGCCATCCCGGTCGGCGGGATCTTGTCGAGCCGGCGGCTGCGGGTGCCCTCGTCGCGGTCGACGCGTGAGGTGACCAAACCCAAGCTCTCGAGCTTCTTCAGCTCTCGGGGCCGAGGTCGAAGCGGTCCATCACGTAGACCTGGTTGCGCATCGCGCCGACCTTGTCGGCCGACCACGCGAGGTCGAAATGGTTGGGCGGCATCTTGTACACGCCGTGGCTGAGTTTCCCGGTGAAGTCGGCGAAGTACGCCATCATCGCCGCGGTCGCCTCGGCCTGCTCGTCGAGCGTGCGGGCCGGGGTCACCGGCGAGCCGCGCGTCGACGGTGATGGTGAAGCTGCCGTCGGAGTCCACCTGCATGGTCCGCCCGTTGAGCACGGCGACGGTGCCCATGTGGGCGTCCCAGAGCGTGAAGTAGTTCTCGGTCATGCGGTGCTGGCCGACCCGGCCGTGGATCTCGTAGCGCTCCTCGCCGGATATCGGGATCACTCGGTACGCGCTGTCGGGATTGTCGATGCCCCAGCGTGATCCGGGGATGCGGCGGCCGTCCACGGGGTGGGCCAGCCGGGTGATGCAGCTGACCTTGGGCCGCAGCGTGTCCTGGGTGGAGGACCAGATCGCCGCCGAGAACATCACCTCGGCGAAGGCGTCGTCGAACCGCTCCCGCATTGCGTCGGACGCCTTGGCCCGGCCCAGCCCGGTCTGTCCCACGGTGCGGTAGGCCGCCTTGACCTCTGGGTGCTCGATCAGCTCCAGCGCCGCCAGCTCCTGCTCGTGCTGGGACGCTGTCGCGACGGGGTCGTCAGGCATGCATCTCTACTCGCCGATAGCGAAACCGCTTGTTGCGGTCTCCGCCTCGGCGGTCAGCGGCAGCCCGATGGCGTTGTAGACGCGGGCGACCTGGCCTATCGGGTCGGCCACGGCGTCGTCGAACGCGATGTCGGTGACGCGCGCGGCGTCATCGGTCCATCCGTCGCGGACCGCCATCGCACGGTCGTTGGTCCAGCCCATGCGCTGCAACCATTGCGCACCCACCCGGTGCAGGTCAACCGAATCGGCGTGCATCGCGTGCAGGGTCGCGTTCAGGCCGGCTCCCGACGCGATCGTGGCGCGCGGGTCGCGGTGCATGCGCACGATGCCCGACCGCAGGATGTGGGCCCCGACGGAGTTGAGGTCGGCTCGCGAAACGGCATGGGCGTAGTCGGCCAGCAGCACGCCCGGCGGGCGTGCGAAATCCCCCGGCCCCCAGTCGGTCAGGGCCTCTTTGCGCTGCGCGTCGGCCAGCACGCCGGCGGCATCGAAGGCGTCCGGGTGAGGCACGCGCTCAGAACTTCAGGTGCCGGCTGACGTCGCCGACCTGGTCGACGAACATCGTGCGGGTGTCGAACCACCATGCCCCGTCGACCCGGTGAAAGGTGTCCTTGTAATGCCCGGTCACGATCACCTGCAGCGGCAGCTCGGGGGTGGCCTGGGTGACGCAGTAGTACGACGTGCTGCGGGCGGTGCCCCCGGCTTCGTCGATGTGCAGTTGCACGTTGGTGGTGTTGTGGTGGGTCTTCGGGGTGCCGTCGGAGTAGATGCGGGTCGCCATCTCGTACATCTTCCGCACCGCAGCCGATCCGGTGAACACCGTCTCGGGCGGGCCGTTCTCGACCCCGCAGATGCGGCCGTGGGCGAAGAGGCCCGCGACGGCGTCGAGGTCGCCGGCGTCGATCAGCTCGGCGTAGCGGTAGATCAGGTTGGTGATCTCAATGCCGCTGTCATTCACTCGGGCTCACTCCTGCCTGGCGACCGTCGCAGACCATCGTGGCAGAGCCGGCCTTACTTTCATAGAACCAACCATTACTCTGATCGCGTGGCAGCACCATGGACGCCGGGCCGGCTCGGCGACTTGACCGGCAAACGGGTGATCGTGACCGGCGCGACCAACGGCGTGGGCCTGGGCACGACGCGCGCCCTGGCCAGGGCGGCGCCCAGGTGATCCTGGCCGTACGCAACACCGAAGCTCGCGGTCATGCTGTGGGGGCTCGAGCTGGACCGCCGGCTGCGCGCCGCCGCATCGCCGGTCGTCACCCAGCTCACCCACCCGGGCTGGGTGGCCTCGAACCTGTCGCACCTGTCGGACTCCCCGCTGATGACGCTGGCGCACCGCAGCGTCAAGGCGCTGGCCGACCGGCTGGGCAACGACATCGACCAAGGGGCGGCGCCCACCCTGTACTGCATCAGCGAGCCGGTGCCGCCGGGCAGCTACGTCGGGGTCAGCGGCCGGTTCGGCCTGCGCGGCGGCCCCGTCCTGATCGGCCGCTCGGAGCTGGCGTGCGACTACGACACGGCCGCCCGCCTGGTGGCCTTCGCCGAAAAGGCAACCGGCACAACGATGGAGGTCTAGCCGTGGGTGAATCCGAGCGGGAACTCGCGAACACCGTCGCCGTCGTCACCGGGGCGGGGCGCGGCCAGGGACGCAGCCACGCCGTGGCGCTGGCCGGGCAGGGCGCCGACATCATCGCCGTCGA
This sequence comes from Mycobacterium sp. THU-M104, assembly GCF_049197365.1. Lineage (NCBI taxonomy): Bacteria > Bacillati > Actinomycetota > Actinomycetes > Mycobacteriales > Mycobacteriaceae > Mycobacterium > Mycobacterium sp. THU-M104. Next base: position 4,340 of record NZ_JBMIOP010000028.1, on the reverse strand, counting down.
CCTGTGCGCCGACATCGACGCGATCCCCTACCCGCTGGCCACCAAAGCCGACCTCGACGAGACGGTGCGGCTGGTCCGGGCGGCCGGCGGCAGGGCGGTGCCCGTCGTCGCCGACGTCCGCGACCTCGAACAGCTGGAGGCCGGGGTGCGCGCCGGCGTCGACGAGCTCGGCGAGATCGGCATCGTCATCGCCAACGCCGGCGTGGTGGCGATCGGCGACGCCCGGACGCCCGCCGAACCGGTCTTCGACGCGATCGTCGACACCAACCTCAAGGGCGTGTGGAACACGCTGGTGGCCGCGGTGCCGTCGATCGTCCGCAAGGGCCGCGGCGGGTCGGTCGTCCTGGTCAGCTCGTCGCAGGGCCTGACCGGCCGGGGCGGGGACGGCAGCGCCGCCATGTTCGCCTACGCCGCGTCCAAGCACGGTGTCGTCGGGCTCATGCGCTCAGCGGCCAATGCTTATGCACCCCACAAGATCCGGGTCAACTCGGTACATCCGGGCGGCGTCGCGACCCCGATGATCCTCAACGATTTCGTCGTCAAACAGATGACGGAGAATCCCAACCCCGCGCTGTCCCAGACCCTGCTGCCCGACGCGTCGCTGGTCGAACCGCAGGACGTCACCGACGCGGTGCTGTGGCTGGTCGGCCCCCGGGCGCGCTACGTCACGGGCGTGTCGATACCCGTCGACGCCGGCCACGTCGTCATGTAGCGGCCGACGCCGCCGGACGGCTCACTAGAACGTGTTACAGTTTGCCGACCGCGGCCGCCGGTACGGGCATCCCGGCGTCGCGCCGAGGAGGGCGCGCATGAATTGTGCTGTCGGCGAGCCTGTTTGGTCGCTTCGATGAGTGCGACGACGAAGTCGCGGTCGCTGGCCGTCGTCGGTCTCGCCTACGTCGTTGCGCTCGCGGTCGCCGCCGCCTGGCTGGCCTGGGGTCCGACGACGGGCCGGCTGTGGTCGGACACGCTCGTGGCCGACGTCCTGGCCACGGCGGTGGTGTTCGCCTTCAGCCGCGGGTGCCGCAACTCGAGCTGCTACGACGCCTACTGGAGCGTCGTCCCGCCGCTGCTGACGTTCTACTGGTGGAGCCGGGCGGGAACGGATCACCTGCGGTGCTGGCTCGTCGCGGCGCTCGTCCTGGTGTGGGCCGTGCGCCTGACCGCCAACTGGGTCTACGGATTCCCGGGACTGCACCATGAGGACTGGCGCTACCAGATGTTCCGGCAGCGGGCCGGAAGAGGGGAATTCGTCGTCGATCTGGTCGCCATACACCTCATCCCGACCCTGCAGGTCTTCGCGGGCATGCTGCCGGTCTACGTCTGCGTGACGCGTCGAAGCGGTGACCTCGGATGGCTCACGGCGGTCGCGTTCGCGGTCGGTGTGGCGTCGGTGGCCTTCGAGTCCGTCGCCGATGCGCAGCTGCACCGGTTCGTGCGCAGCCGCCGGCCCGGCGATGTGATGGACAGCGGGCTGTGGGGGTGGTCGCGGCATCCGAACTACTTCGGCGAGTTCGGCTTCTGGGTCGCCCTGGCGTTGTTCGGGGTGGCGACCGCGCCGACCGACGCGTGGTGGCTGTTCGCCGGTGCGCTGGCGATGCTGGCGATGTTCCTGGGCGCGAGCATCCCGATGATGGAACAGCGCAGCCTGCAACGCCGGCCGGATTACCAGCGCGTCATCGACCGGGTGTCGCGGTTCATGCCGATGCCGCCGCACCGCGCAGCGACATGAACCGCCGGCGCGTCGTGATCGCCGGTCTGGGCGACGTCGGTGTGCTGGCCGCGATCCGCCTTTCCCGCCACGCCGACGTCACCGGGATCTCGGTCAAACCCGGCCTGGTCAGCGGTCAGGAACTCGGTGTCCGGCTCTCCCGCCCCGCGGACTGGGCCCGCGACTACTGGATCCCGTTCGACCGGTTCCGTCGCCTGCAATCGGTGCGCACGCTTCAGGCCGCGCTGACCGGAGTGGACCTGGCGACCCGCACGGTCATGGGCCGACGCGTCGATGGCACGCCGATCGCCGTCGAGTACGACGCGCTGGTCATCGCCACCGGGGTGACCAACGGGTTCTGGCGCCGGGCCACGCTGCAGTCGGCCGCCGAGATCGGGGCGGACCTGCGTGGCGCGCACGCTCGGCTGGCGGCCGCGGGGTCGGTCATCGTCGTCGGCGGCGGCGTCGCCGCGGTCAGCAGCGCCGCCAACATGGCGACCACGTGGCCCGGCAAGCGCATCGACCTCTACTTTCCCGGCGAGCGGGCCCTACCCGCCTATCACCCTCGGACCTGGCGACGCATCCTGGGCCGGCTGACCGAACTCGGCGTCGGCCTGCATCCCGGACACCGCGCCGAGGTTCCCGACGGCTTCGCCGGCGACGAGATCACCGCCGAGCCGGTCCGGTGGAGCACCGGGCAACCTCCGGCTTGCGCCGCCGCGGTGCTGTGGGCGATCGGGCGGGTGCGGCCCAACACCGGCTGGCTGCCGCCCGAACTGCTCGACGAGCACGGGTTCGTGCGCGTGACGCCGGAACTTCGTGCGGCCGGTCAGCGGGGTGTGTTCGCCGTCGGCGACGTGGCGGCCACCGACCCGCTGCGTAGCTCGGCCCGCAACCGGGGCGACGCGCTGGTGGCCCATAACGTCCGCGCCGAATTCGCAGGCCGGCGACTGCGCGGCTACCGCGCGCCGAGCCGGCGGTGGGGCTCGCTGCTGGGAATCCAGCCCGACGGGCTGGAGGTGTTCCTGCCGAGTGGACAAGCCTTCCGATTACCCCCGTGGTCGGTGGAACGGGTGGTGATGCCGGGATTGGTCCGATGGGGCATGTACCGCGGGGTCCGCGCGAACGACCCGCTCCGCTAGGCGACGCAGCGCACCACCTCCCGGCGAGCAGACGCACAGGTCTCCCCTGTCCGCGGCGTGTCGCGGCGCCTTTGCGTCTGCTCGGCAGCCACCGGTGCGGCACGGCTACGATCGCGTCAATGCGAGTCCGGTCGGATCGGAGAGGGCGAAGCACCGGGTGAGCGATCCTGGGGTCGATGCGTTCGAGAAGCTGGTGGCGCGGCTGACCTATCCGATGTTCGTCGTCACCACGGCAGCCGACGGTGTGACGGCCGACTGCCTGGTGGGCTTCGCCGGGCAGACCAGCATCCACCCGCCGCGCTTTCTGGTGAACCTGTCCACGCGCAACCACACGTTCCGGGTGGACGGCTGCGCGCCACACGACCTGGAAAGCTGGGTGTGCTGGGGTGACGTCCGGGATCTGCAGCCGGGCCACGAGGCCTGAACGATGGGCTCTCCCCTCATGGGCCCGCGGGTGGGCTCCGTCGGCGGCATCACCGAACTGGCCGCTTTCTACGCCGATCCCCCAGACGGCTTGCGCGCCAACATGATCTTCAGCGCCGACGGCGCCGCCGCCTTCGGCGGTCGCGCCGGCCCGCTGTCGTGTCGGACCGATCAGCAGTTGCTGAAGGCCCTGCGCAGCTTCGCCGACGTGGTGCTGGTCGGTGCCGGCACCGCGCGTGCCGAGAACTACGGCCCGGTGCGGCTCACCGAGGCGCAGCGCGCCCGCCGGCTCTCCGAAGGCCGGCCCGAGCCGCCACCGATCGCCGTGATCAGCCGCAGCGGCGACCTGCCGTCCCGGCTGTTCGACGAGCCCGACCGTCCGCCGATCCTGCTCACCTGCGCACCCACGGCGGCCCGGTTCCGCGACGACCGGCGCCGGCGGGTGTTGGTGGCCGGCGAGGACTCGGTGGACGTGCCGCGGGCCCTGGAGCTGCTGCGCGAACGCGGAATGCCTCGCATCCTGTGCGAGGGCGGACCCACGCTGCTCGACGAACTGGTGGAGGCGGACGTGCTCGCCGAGATCTGTGTGACCCTGGCCCCCAACCTCGCCGCGAGCCAGCCGGTGGGCCGGCGGCCGCCGTCACGGCTGCGCGCGCCCGTCACGATGCGGCTCGAACACGCTTTGGTGTGCAAGGACTACCTCTACCTGAAGTACCGGCGCTGAGCTCGCTCGGCATGCAGCGGGCGAGGCCGCTTCCTATGATGGGAAGGTCCGGGCGGAACGTGCATCGCCTCACCTGCGCGGCATCGTCTTGAGTCCATCGCCGTTCACATTCTCCGAGTTCGTAGAGGAGGGCCATCGGCCAGGTGAGCAGTGCACACGACGACAGCGACTACCGAAACCTGGCGGTGAACCGGCTGCGGCCCGACGAGCTCCGGTGGGCCCTGAACCACGATGCCGTGCATGGGATCGCCTACGCGTTCCGGCATCCCGTCGCCGTCGCCGATTCCAGCGACGATCCCGCGGACGACAGGAAAACCTATCTCGTGCGCGTCAGGCGCGA
>NZ_JBMIOP010000011.1:0-1420 GCF_049197365.1 Mycobacterium sp. THU-M104 | reverse complement strand
CTCGCATGTCTCAAACAACACCCCATGCGCCCGTCGAAGCTTTCACCAGCCATTTTGTCAAGGACTCACGGTCAAAGCGACAGAGACACCTGAGCTTAGCCAGTTCGGTGGCACCGCCGTCCTCCCAGTGCCACAGGTGGTGGGCGTGCAGGCCGCGGGTGGCCCCGCAGCCGGGCACCGCGCAGCTGGGGTGGCGATGCTCCAGGGCCCGGCGCAGCCGCCGGCTGATCTGGCGCGTCGTTCGCCCCGCGCCGATGACCTGCCCGGCACGTTCGAACCGCACTTCACACGTGGCGTCATGCATCAGGTAGTGGCATTCGGCCTCGGTCAGTGCCGGTTCGGGTAGACGCAAGCATCGGGGCCAGTTGGACCACGTGGCGCGGGGAATTTCGAGTGCGCTACTGGAGACGCCGATTGCGGGATGAATCCGGTAGCCCTGCTTGACCATCCGCGGTTGAGCCCGCACGCCGGCGACTGCCCGGGTGATCGGAGGCTGCCTGTCACCGCGGCCCGTCGCGACCTCCAGGAGCCCGTCGGCGCCGGCCGCCACACGGGTCCCGAAACAGCGGCTGACGTGCCCCATGGTGGTACGCAGCCATTCGGCGCCGTCGCGCGAGGCGCGCTCGAGGCGCATGCGCCGCACGCGCAGCGGAATCATCCTCAGCGAGAACAGTTCACCGCTGACCGCGTCGGTGCTGGCCAGATAGAGCAGTCGGAGGTCGCCGCGGAACGACTCGTGGCCCCGGATGCCGTCGTCGTCGTCGTCGATGACGTCGCCGCATCCGTACAGGATCGGCCTGCCGCGGTAGATCTCGATCGGCCAGGGATGGTGCGAGGAGTGTCCGTGCACGATAGCGATGCCGGCGTCGATCAGCCGGTGCGCGAACTCGATTTCGCTCCGCGCCAGCGCGTAACCCCAATTGGATCCCCGGTGCACCGAGACGACGGCGACATCGCCGTCGCGTCTTCGGGCCTACACCTTGGACGCCACCTCCTCGGCAGCGTCGCGCAGCGACGGATCCGTGATCAGCCACACTCCGGGCCGATCTGCTTGCGCCGCAAAGGTTTCTGGCACACCGGACGACACCGTGGCCACCGAGCGCCACGGCCAATTCCAGTCCACGAGACGCGGTATCGGCCCGTCCGCGTGCCCAGCCAACTGTATGTGGCCCCGCGCATCACGCAGATGGCGCTCCCGCAGCTGCGGGCCACCGGGCTCGCGCGGGCCGCTGCGCCGACGGCGTGGCCACCCGTAAATGGGGCCCAAGGGCCCTTCGGCGCGCCGAAACTCCGCGACACACTCGATACATGAAGGAGTCGAAGGGCGATGGCGAACGCCTTGTGGGCGGACGACGGGGAGCATTGCGTGGTGGTATGCGGCTGTTCGACGATCGCGTCGATGCCGGAAGGCGTCTGGCCG
>NZ_JBMIOP010000297.1:0-5248 GCF_049197365.1 Mycobacterium sp. THU-M104 | reverse complement strand
CCGCTCCTGGTGCTCGACATGTGGGAGCACGCGTTCTACCTGCAGTACAAGAATGTCAAGGGCGATTTCGCCAAGGCGTTCTGGAACATCGTCAACTGGGAGGACGTCCAGTCGCGCTACGCCGCCGCGACGTCGAAGACCACAGGCCTGATTGCCGGCTGACTTCCCATTCCCAGGCTGGGGCGCCGCGCCGGTTGCGCGGCGCCCCGATCCCTTTTCCGGGGAACTTCGACATCCCGACCGCCGTGGCCGTGTCGAGTTGCAACCCGCCGAAACCACAGGCATGCTGAGCTATTCGGGCTACCAGCGTCGTTATTTCGGACGGACGCGCACGGAGGTCGAGATGGAAACCGGACCAAGTGGACACATAGGGATTTCCCCTTTCCATTCTCGCGGCGCCCTCAAAGGGTTTGTGGTCTCGGGTCGTTGGCCCGATTCCACCAAGGAGTGGGCTCAGCTGCTCATGGTCGCGGTTCGTGTCGCATCGCTACCCGGATTGCTCTCCACCACAACCGTGTTCGGTGCCCGCGAGGAGTTGCCCGACGAACCCGAGCCGGGCACGGTGGGCCTGGTGCTGGCCGAAGGCACCGTCTTCGGTGAATCGGCCATCCAGCCGGGCCATTTCGCCGACCGTCAGCCCCCCGCACTGCTGATGCTGCATCCCCCCTGCGAAACCACCCCGTCGTTACCGGAATGCGCCGGCGCGGCATCGGGCTGCGTCCTGTTGCCCGGGCTGCCTTATCTGGGGCTCGAGCACCGGGCGGCCTGGGTGGAGGCCGAGGCCGACGGGACTGTCACGTCGATGGTCAGCCGGGTCGGCGTCGATCCGATCAGCCACCCCGACACGGCGGTCCTGGCGATGCTGCTCGCGGCGTGATCACGCCCGCACGCGCACGGCAACCTCCGCCGGGAGTCGCCGGACACCTTCGCGTCGTGGCCGGCGGTGCGCGAGTTCCCAGCGCGAGTTCCCAGAGAAACGGCCCGGGGGCGCTATCGCGGGCACGCCGTCGGCGCACCCGCGGGCAAACACCGATGCCTACACATTGCGCACGACCGTTTCGCCCGGCGGGTCCGTCCGTGAGGTGGCCCACGGCTCCGCAGGCCGGTGTCGCCGGCAGCCACCCCGCCGGCCCGCCCCGCTTGGCGAGCGCGACCGCGGTAAATCCGGCGATATGCAGGGGTCTTCACAGCGAGCTCCGCGATTCGGTCGCTCAACACCGCAGCAAAGGCTAACCTTCGCCGGTCACCGCGCGGGAGCGGTTGCGGTGATTTCGTCCGTCACCGTCGTTCAGGTCACTTGACGAAACGCACGCACTGCCTTGGCCAACCTTGCCCCGCTACCCCTTTTCTGCGTATCACCTGTGAAATCAGCAGAATCAGTGGACACGTGACAGGAGAGATTGGAGGCTCGGTGGATGCAGGTCGGGCGGTCGCCTGGCAGGCACCAGCGAATAACGACACGTTTGCAACCGGATGCCCACCCCAACCCAGCCCATCATAATCAGCAAATACGCTTGGGAAACAGTTCGCTTCGAGAGTCCCGTGGAGGTCACACCGATGAGCACGACATTTGCTGCCCGGCTGAACCGTTTGTTCGACACGGTCTATCCACCCGGCCGTGGGCCCCACACCTCGGCGGAGGTGATCGCGGCCCTGAAGTCCGAGGGGATCACGATGTCGGCGCCCTACCTGTCCCAGCTACGCTCGGGAAACCGCACGAATCCGTCGGCGGCGACCATGGCGGCGCTGGCCAACTTCTTCCGCATCAAACCGGCCTACTTCACCGATGACGAGTACTACGAGAATCTCGACAAGGAATTGACGTGGATGGCCGCAGTGCGCCAGGACGGCGTGCGCAAAATCGCGCTGGCCGCCCTTGAGTTGTCCCCTGAGGCCATGCAGGAGCTGATGGAGCACGCCGACGAGTTGCGCAACGCCGACCGTATGGACACCGCGGAGCGTCTGGGAGCCTAGGTTCGCCCGCCTCGGCACGGCACACCTGACGGGCTGCCGCAGGTCCATTCCCATTAGTGTTGGCTCATGGGCCTGTTGTTTAGACGAAAGAGTCGCGCGACGCGTCGCGCCGAAGCCCGGGCCATCACGGCCCGCGCCAAGATGGAGGCCAGGCTCGCCGCCAAGAACGAAGCACGGCGCATCAAGGATGATCGTAAGGCCTCCGGGAAAGCAGCAGCGAAGGCTCTGCGGGCGCAGGTCAAAGCCCAGCGCGAAAGCGACCGGACGGCCCTGAAGGTCGCCGAGGCCGAACTCAAGGCGGCGCGCGACGGCAAGGTGTTGTCTCCGACGAGAATTCGGCGCGCGCTGACGGTGTCTCGGCTGATCGCGCCGATCCTCACCCCGCTGGTCTACCGGGCGGCCATGGCCGCCCGGTCGGTGATAGACCAGCGACGCGCGGACCAACTTGGCATCCCGCTGGCCCAGATCGGCCAGTTCTCCGGGCAGGGCGCCCAGCTGTCGGCCCGGATCACCGGCTCCGAGAAGTCCCTGCGACTGGTGCAGGACAACAGGCCGAAGGACGCCGAGACCAAGCAGTTCGTCGCGGCGATGACCGAGCGGCTGACCGATCTGTCGGCGGCGGTCATCGCCGCTGAGAACATGCCCGCCGCGCGGCGGCGGGCGGCCCACGCCGCTATTTCCTCTCAACTGGACGGTATCGAGGCCGACGTGATGGCCCGTCTCGGATTGACCGCGGTCTGACACGTCCGTACTGCACGGATGCCTGGCCCCGCGGCACTCGGCGGCGGGGTCGGGGGACCGGTTTGCGCAGGTTTCTGTTGATGGGGTTTGGCACCCGGACGCCGGGGCCGTTCGTGCTGGTGGCGGTCGCGCTCCTGGCCCGGGTGCGATCTGGCTGGTCCGGCTCGGGCCCCAGCGTCGCCGGTACCGCCGGGACGCCGCCGCTCCTCCTGGCATGATGGGGCAAACGTAATTTTGGTGCGCGACGAGCAATGCGCAAAGGAGCGGCCACATGGCAGACCCGCAAGAGCAACCGGAACACGACCCCGACGGCGCGTCGACGCCGCCGACGAAGAAGCCGCCCCCCAAGACGGCCAAGAAGTCCGCGAAAGCTCCCGCCAAGAAGACAGCCGCCGCCAACGCCCCCGCCAAGAAGGCGCCCACGGCCAACGCACCGGCCAAGAAGGCACCGGCCAAGAGGGCTCCCGCCAAGAAGGCGCCGGCCAACAGCCCGGAGTCCCCACAAAAGCCACACGAGTCGGCCAGAAAGTCCGTCGCGATGGCGCAGCGCGCGGAAACCAACGGCGACCTTGCTGCGGCCGCCAAAGATGCTGCCGCACAAGCGAAGTCCACCGTCGAATCCGCACCCGACCCAGTGTTGCGCGATGCGGCGGCGCTGGACCCGGGCCGGTCGCGGGTCCCAGTGATGGTCGCCGTCGCAATCAGCCTGCTGGCCATCTTGTTGATCCGCCAGCTGCGGCGCCGGTGAAGTGACCGTGGAATTTCGGCCCACCGCCGATCTCGTCGACAGAATCGGGCCGCACGTACGCAGCTGCGACCTTCAGCTCCGTCAATTCGGCGGGCGTCCCCACTTCGCCGGGCCGATCAGCACCGTGCGCTGTTTCCAGGACAACGCGCTGCTCAAATCGGTGCTCTCACAGCCGAGCGCGGGCGGGGTGCTGATCGTCGACGGCGCCGGTTCCCTGCACACCGCACTGGTCGGAGACCTCATAGCCGAGTTGGCCCGCTCCAATGGCTGGGCCGGCCTGGTGATCAACGGCGCCGTCCGTGACGCCGCCGCGCTGCGCGGGATCGACATCGGCATCAAGGCGCTGGGCACCAACCCCCGCAAGAGCGCCAAGACCGGGTCGGGCGAGCGCGACGTCGAGGTCAGCTTGGGTGGAGTGACGTTCGCTCCCGGCGAGCTCGCCTACAGCGACGACGACGGGATTGTCGTCGTCGAAGCTTGAACCGGCACTGGCGCAGGCTTTTTGGTGAACCTCAGGCCCTCGTCGTCGATCTTGCCGCGCCGGATCAGCCGGATGTCGAGCAGGTAATTCTGGTTCAGCCGCCACGGCGTGCGCGAGCCCTGCTTGGGCAGCTCATCGAGCGAGCGCAACACATACCCGGGGGTGAACTCCATGAACGGGCGTTCACCGACGTCAGGACCCGGGTGCTCGACCACCACGGTGTCGAAACCGTTGTCGTCCATAAAGTTCAGCAACCTGCAGGCGAACTCCGACACCAGGTCGGCCTTCAGCGTCCACGACGCGTTGGTATAGCCGACGGTGTAGACCATGTTCGGTAACCCGGACAGCATCATGCCCTTGTAGGCCATCGTCGTGGTCAGGTCCACCGGTTCCCCGTCGACCGTGACGGTCGCGCCGCCGAACAGCTGCAGGTTCAGACCGGTTGCGGTGATGATGACGTCGGCCGGTAACTCCTGGCCGGAGTGCAGCCGGATGCCGGTGGCCGTGAACCGGTCTATGGTGTCGGTGACCACCTCGGCCCGGCCCTTGCGTATCGCGCGGAACAGGTCGCCGCTGGGCACCAGGCACAGCCGCTGGTCCCACGGGTCGTACTGCGGGCCGAAGTGCTTCTGCACGTCGTACCCCGCGGGCAGTTGGCGTTCGACGAAGCCCAGCAGGATCTTGCGCATGCGCTGCGGCCACCTGCGGCAGGCGCCGTACAGCGCCGCCTGCCGCGCGACGTTCTTCCAGCGGATCGCGCTATAGGCCAGGTTGTCCGGCAGCCAGTGGTTGAGCCGTTCGGCCATCGTGTCCCGCTTGGGCTGCGACACGATGTAAGTCGGTGAGCGCTGCAGCATGGTCACGTGCCCGGCGCCCGAATCCGCCAGCGCGGGGATCAACGTGACCGCGGTTGCGCCGCTGCCGATCACGACGACGTTCTTGCCGGCGTAGTCGAGGTCCTCCGGCCAGTGCTGCGGGTGGACGATCGGCCCGGTGAAGTCTTGCGCGCCGCGGAACTCCGGGGCATAGCCCCGCTCGTAGTTGTAGTAGCCGCTGCACAGGAACAGGAATGTGCAGGTGATGGTGCTCGGTTTCCCGTTGTTGTCGACCTGCAGGGTCCAGCGGTTCTCTGCGTGCGACCAGTCGGCGCCGAGCACCCTGTGCCTGAGCCGGATGTGTTCGTCGATGCCGTACATGGCCGCGGTGCCCTTGACGTAGTCGAGGATCGGCTTGCCGTCGGCGATGGCCTGACGCTCGGTCCACGGACGGAACCTGAACCCCAGCGTGTGCATGTCGGAGTCGGA
>NZ_JBMIOP010000296.1:0-20455 GCF_049197365.1 Mycobacterium sp. THU-M104 | reverse complement strand
TTCGTCAACACGCTGTGCTCCTCGGTGCTCTCGCCCCGCCACGTCGAAACGCTGACGGCCCTGCTCGACTCAGCTTCTCAGGGCCCGGCCGCGCAGGGTCTGGCCGGTCTGGAGATCGACACAGACCTGCGCTGGCGCATCGTGACCGCGCTGGCGACCGCCGGCGCGATCGACGCCGACGGGCCCGAGACCCCGTTCATCGATGCCGAGGCCCAGCGTGACGCGACCGCCGCGGGACGGCGGAACGCCGCCCAGGCGGCGGCGGCCCGCCCACAGCCGCGGGTCAAGGAGGAGGCCTGGACCAAGGTGGTCGAGGACGACACCCTGGCCAACATCACGGCCCGGTCGATGATCGCCGGCATCGCGGCGCCCGGACAGGGCGAGCTGCTCACACCGTTCACGGCGCGCTACTTCGAGGCGATACCCGGGGTGTGGGCGCGTCGCTCCAGCGAGGTCGCCCAGACCGTGGTGATCGGCCTGTACCCCCACTGGGACATCGGCGACGCCGGTGTCGCCGCCGCCGACGAGTTCCTGCGCGCCCCGGATTCAGTGGTGCCGCCGGCCCTGCGCAGGCTCGTGCTGGAAGGCCAGGCCGGGGTCAAACGGGCCCTGAAGGCCCGGAAACTGGACGCTGCCGGCTGACGGCGTTCGGCGGGCCGCTCAGGCCGGGGAGATCCCGGCGCTGATCACCCGGACGGCGCTGATCAGCCCGTCGACCAAGTCGCCCTGCTCGAACGCCGATGCGGCCGCGGCGATTCCCAGGGGTGCAGCCGACTCCGCGCCGCGGCCCCGGACCCCAGAGCCGTAGACAACTTCGACGGCACACTGGTCGGGCGAGACGGCGAGCAGCACCGCGTTGTCCGGCGTCGGGACCTTGGCCAGGATCTCGCGGGCCCGCGCGGCGGTGTCGTTGCCCAGATCGCCCAGATAGATGGCGAACCGCGCCTTGGACGCCCGCGAGCTGTACTTGAGTGCGTCGTCGATGGCGACAAGGTCTTTGATCGGGAACGGGTAGTGCACCGACAGTTCGCCGGGTTCGGTGACCGCCGAGATCCGGCCGCTGCTGGTGATCACGGCGCCCTCGGGCAGGTCGCCGTGCTCGATCGTCGCTACCTCACCAGGTGCCACTGGCGCCACCTCCCACTGAGAACTTCGCTGTGTCGTGCCCACCGTGCGAATGTCCGACGGCTTCGTCCGTAGCGGCCCACAGGATCGGCGGATGTGTCCACGGTTCCGAGAGCTTGTAGGCCGCGGGGTGCGGCCCCTTGCGGGAGAAGATCGGCACTGCCAGCAGGATCACCAGCAGCAGCGGGATTCCGACGAACAACAGGTGCATCTGCATAACGCTCACGACGCAAACCGTATCCCACCGCGGCAGCTTTCGGGACACCAGGATCGGCGTCGAACGAGCCCCGGACCTGCTAAGCCGCGCCTTCACCGAGATAGCGGGCCCAAGCCGGATCCAACTCCTTGACCGTCGACAGCAGCCTCCAGTGTGGTCCCGTCGGCGGCGTCGGCGCTCGGCGCAGCGCCCAACCGAGTTCGCTGAGCAGCTTGTCGCCCTTGCGGTGGTTGCACGTCGAGCAGCAGGCGACGCAATTCTCCCAGGAATGGCCGCCGCCGCGGCTGCGCGGCACCACGTGGTCCACGGTGTCGGCCTTCGCGCCGCAGTAGGCGCAGCAGAAACGGTCGCGATGCATCAGAGCGGCACGGGTCATCGGCACGCGGGCGCGGTATGGCACCCGCACGAAGGCCCGCATTTGGATCACCGACGGCACCACGATCGTCCTGGTCGCCGAGTGGATCGTCGGCCCCGCCGGGTCGTGGTGCACGACGTCGGCCTTGCCGCAGATCACCATCACGATGGCGCGCCGCATCGGCAGTGCCGTCAGCGGTTCGTACGTGGAGTTCAGCAACAGCACCCGGCGGCGGCTCCAGATCGATGAGCTTTCCTGGCGGGCGGGTGGGTAACTGTCGACGCTGTGCAGGCATGACGCGGTAGCAGGCCCGGTCGACCCGGCCGCGGCACCGGTACTGCGGTGGCTGCGGCGTCTGTTGCCCTGCGCCATAGATCCTCCGCCGACAGTCCACCATGATTCGCCGCAGATCGCACCCCTATTCCCCGGGTAAGCCGTGTCCATCCGGTGAACAGCAGGCAAGACTTGATGCGGGTTCGTGCCCGGCGCGCCCCGCCGGCCCGCCGATGCATCACAATGGAGTGGATGGATCAGGTGAGCTTCTACGACGCTGTCGGCGGTGCCGAAACCTTCAACGCGATCGTGTCGCGGTTCTACGAGCAGGTCCCCGAGGACGAGGTGCTGCGCGAGCTGTACCCGGCCGATGACCTGGCGGGGGCCGAGGAACGGTTGCGGATGTTTCTCGAGCAGTACTGGGGCGGCCCCCGGACATACTCCGACCAACGCGGCCACCCGCGGCTGCGGATGCGGCACGCCCGATTCCGGATCACGCCCATCGAGCGGGATGCGTGGCTGAGGTGCATGCACACCGCGGTCGCGTCCATCGACGCGACGAGGCTCGACGACGAACACCGCAAAGAGCTGCTGGACTACCTCGAGATGGCCGCCCACTCCCTCGTGAACTCGACGATCTGATGGCGGACACGAGGAAGCGGCCGTGGTGGTCGAACGCGGTCTTCTACCAGGTCTATCCGCGGTCGTTCGCTGACAGCGACGGCGACGGGGTGGGCGACCTGGACGGTCTGACGGCCCGGCTGGGCCACCTGGACGAGCTCGGTGTCGACGCGATCTGGCTCAACCCCGTCACCGTGTCTCCGATGGCCGATCACGGATACGACGTGGCGGACCCTCGCGACATCGACCCGTTGTTCGGCGGGCTCGCGGCGTTCGAGCGACTGGTCGCGGCCGCACACGGTCGCGGCATCAAGGTGACGATGGACGTGGTTCCCAACCACACCAGCTCCCGGCATCCGTGGTTTCGGGCGGCGCTGGCCGCGGGCCCGGGCACTGAGGCGCGAGATCGGTATTTCTTCCGCGACGGGCGGGGCCCCGACGGGTCGGCGCCGCCGAACAACTGGGAGTCGGTGTTCGGCGGCCCGGCCTGGACGCGGGTGGTCGAACCGGACGGCAACCCCGGCCAGTGGTATCTGCATCTGTTCGACACCGAGCAGCCGGATCTCAACTGGGACAATCCCGAGGTCTTCGACGACTTCGAGAAGACGCTGCGGTTCTGGCTGGAGCGCGGCGTCGACGGCTTCCGTATCGACGTGGCGCACGGAATGGCCAAGCCGCCGGGCCTGCCGGACGCCAAGGAAGACAGCACGGTACTGCGCCACACCGACGACGACCCGCGCTTCAACAATCCGCACGTGCACGCGATCCACCGCGACATCCGCACGGTGGTCGACGAGTATCCCGGGGCGATGACCGTCGGCGAGGTGTGGGTCACCGACAACCGCCGCTGGGCGGAATACCTGCGGCCCGACGAACTGCATCTCGGGTTCAACTTCCGGCTGACCCGAACCGAATTCGAGGCCACCGCGGTCCGCGGCGCGATCGAGAACTCGCTGGCGGCCGCGTCGCTCGTCGACGCCACGCCGACGTGGACGCTGTCCAACCACGACGTGGGCCGGGAGGTCACCCGCTACGGCGGCGGGGAGGTCGGGCTGGCCCGGGCGCGCGCCATGGCGATGGTGATGCTGGCCCTGCCCGGCGCCGTGTTCGTCTACAACGGTGAGGAACTCGGCCTGCCCGACGTCGACCTGCCCGACGAGGTGCTGCAGGACCCGACGTGGGAACGCTCCGGTCACACCGAACGGGGCCGCGATGCCTGCCGGGTCCCGTTGCCGTGGTCGGGCGAGGCTCCCCCGTTCGGGTTCTCCAGCGCCACCGACACCTGGCTGCCGATACCGGCCGACTGGGCTGCGCTGACCGTCGACAGGCAGCGCGCCGACGCCGGGTCGACATTGTCGTTCTTCCAGCGGGCAATCGAACTGCGCAAGACCCGTGACGAATTCGACGGCGTCGAGGTCGACTGGCTGACGGCGCCGCATGATGCGCTGATGTTCCGCCGCGCGGGCGGGCTGCTCTGCGTCCTCAATGCGGGCAACCGCCCGATCCCGCTGCCGCGGGGAGAGGTCATCCTGGCCAGCGCGTCGCCGGTCGGCGACGCCTTGCCACCCGACGCTGCGGCCTGGCTCATCTAGTCCCGTCGGTGTACGGCCTGGTAGGTGGAAACTCATCAGGGCCAGGACCGCCGGAATCGCTTCGCCGGCAACGCTTCTGGATCAGGAAGTATTCCCGTGGACGTCGCGCTGGACATCGGCGGGGTGTCTCCGGAACGGCTGGAGAGGTGCTTTGTTTCCAGGACCTGACCCTCAGCGCAGCACCAGCGCCGGGTCGCCGCGGCGCCGGTACACCGAGCCGAACCTGGCGTCGATGCGCAGCCAGTTCGGCATGACACGGACCCGGATGATCTCTTCAGGGAGTATGGCATCCGCCTGCTGCGGCAGGAATCCCATTGCGGTCAAAGCGAACACGCACCGCATAGGCAATCCCACCGTGGCATCCGCCGAGGCCTCTGCCCAGGCGTCAGCCGAACTGACCCGAATCACCTCCTGGTCGAGCAGCGAGACGGGCGGGCCGTGGGAACCGCCGTGCTCCTTGGCCAGCCGCGCGCCGCGCTCGGCCAAGTCCAGGATCACCCGGGCCGGTACGTCGTCGACATGAACGAAGCCGGATTCCGGCGGCAGCGCACCCCGCCACGCCGCGTCCATCGAAAAGCCCGGATCCACGTAACCTGCGGTGTCCATCGCGGACAGGCCACGCGCCAATCCGTCCGCGGACACGGACAGGTCGGCGGGCCGCACGGCACCCCCCACCACGCGGCAGGCCAGTACGTCGAAACCGGTTGCCACCCAGGCAGTCACCAGACCGCCGGCGCGAGCGCGCAGCCGGATCACCGCGGCGTCGTCGAGCCGCATCGCGCGCTCAACGAACGTGGCCAGGTCCGCGCGTTGAGCGAGGCCACCTTGCGGCCCCAGCCATAGTCCGCGCTCGCCTCCCCCTGCTGTTACCGGAGCCACCGTTGCAGGTACTCCCGTTGCTGGGTCGAGAGCCGAACCAGTCGCTGCTCCTCGATGTGGACCGCGGCAAGCTGTGACTCGGCGATGACGGCGGGCTTGGACTCGGGGCCGGCTTTGGCCGAACGCACCTCGTATCCCAGCGTGAAGTCGACCGTCCGCAACCGCTTGGTCCACATGGTCACCTGCAGAGGCGAGTCGGCGAGGCGCAGCTGGGCCTTGTAGGTGACCCGGACATCCGCGATCAGCAACCCGACGGTGGCGATGTCGAGAGCGAACGGCTCCGCGAGGAACGGGATCCGGGCCTCTTCCAGGATTGTGACCGTGGTGGCGTGGTTGATGTGCTGGTACATGTCGATGTCCGACCAGCGCACCGGCACGGGTGCGACGAAGCCGATGCTCAACTCGAGGAGCCTCGCCCGCTGGTGCGGGTCATCCTACGGACCTGTCGCGCGGCCACCGACAGCGTGGCGAGATCCTTGGCCCCGCTCTCCTGGATCTCGGTGAGCGTCCGGCGGGCCCGTTCCACCCGCGAGGCACTGAGCTGCTCCCACTCCGCGATTTTCTCCTCGCCGGTTTCGTCGGGCTCGCCGACGGCGAGCACATCGAAACACAGTGAACGCAGCGAGCCGTAGATGTCATCACGGATCGCCAAGCGAGCCAATGAATGCCAGCGATCGCTGCGAGGGAGCTCTGACACCGCCGTCAGCAACCCGTCGGTGCCCAGCCGGTCCATCATCGCGAAATAGGTGTCGGCGACCTCGGCAGCATCGATCTCGTTGATGTCGGCGATGTCGATGATGTCGAGCAGGCTGTAACGGTACAGACCGGCGGCGATCAGGTAGGCCAGGTCCCCGGGCGTGCCCTGCGACGCAAACTCCGCGGCCTCCTTTTCCACGATCGCCTTGTCATCGCCGCGCAGCCACTCCGACATCCGCGGGGTCAGGTCCTTGACCTTGGCGGCGAAGCGGTTGATCTCGGCGCCGACAGCCAGTGGCTGCGGACGGTAGTTGAGCAGCCAGCGCCCGGCCCGGTCGATCAGCCGACGGGTGTCCAGCGTGAGCCGGTCCGAGAGGGCAACCGGGATGTCCGCCGCGCGGATCTGCCGCCAGAGGTCGCCGACCCCGAAGATGGCGTCGGTGGCGGCATAGGTGCGTATTGCGTCGACAGGCCGGACGCCGACGTCTTCGGCGATCCGGAAGGCATAGCTGATACCCCCGGTGTCCACCACGTCGTTGATCAACATGGTGGTGAGGATCTCGCGGCGCAACTGGTGTGCGCGGATCTCGGGGGTGAACCGTTCCCGCAGCGGAGTCGGGAAGTAGAACGGCAACCGGGATGCGAACACGTCCTGCTCAGGCAGTTCGGTGCCCAGCATGTCCTCCTTGAGACCGAGCTTGACGTGCGCCATCAGCGTGCACAGTTCTGGCGAGGTGAGCCCGATACCCGCCTCCGAGCGGCGGCGGATTTCCTTCTCCGACGGCAGCGCCTCCAGTTCGCGGTTGAGGCCGCGCTCTTCGACCAGGTACTTGATCTGCCGTTCATGCACCGGTAGCAGGCTGGCCGCGTTCGCGCGGCTGGTGCCGATCAGGTCGTTCTGATCCTCGTTGTCGGTGAGCACCAGACTCGCCACCTCGTCGGTCATCGACTCCAGCAGCGCTTTGCGCTCGCCGGGGTCGACCTTGCCGACGCTCACCAGGGAGTCGATCAAGATCTTGATGTTGACCTCGTGGTCCGAGCAGTCCACGCCGGCGGAGTTGTCCATCGCGTCGGTGTTGATCCGGCCGCCGGACAAGTCGAACTCGACGCGACCCAGGGCTGTCACACCGAGGTTGCCGCCTTCGCCGATCACCTTGGCGCGCACCTGGTTTCCGTTGACGCGGACCGGGTCGTTGGCGCGGTCCCCCACATCGGAGTCGGACTCGGATTCGGCCTTGATGTACGTCCCGATCCCGCCGTTGAACAGCAGGTCCACCGGCGCCTGCAGAATCGCCTTGATCAGGCTGGGCGGGGCCATCTCGTCGACGTCGCCGTCGATGCCCAGGGCGGTGCGGACCCGCTCGTTGACCGGTATCGACTTCTGCTCGCGGGCATAAACGCCGCCGCCCTCGCTGATCAGCGACGTGTCGTAGTCGTCCCAGCTCGAGCGCGCCAGCTCGAACAGCCGCCGACGTTCCTCCCAGGAGGCCTCGGGATCGGGATCGGGGTCAAGGAACACGTGGCGGTGGTCGAAGGCGGCGACCAGCTTGATGTGCTTGCTCAGCAGCATCCCGTTGCCGAACACGTCACCGCTCATGTCGCCGACACCGGCGACGGTGAAGTCCTCGGCCTGGGTGTCGACCCCCATCTCCCGGAAATGCCGTCTGACGGCCTCCCACGTGCCCTTGGCGGTGATGCCCATGGCCTTGTGGTCGTAGCCGACCGACCCGCCGGAGGCGAACGCGTCGCCCAGCCAGAACCCGTATGACTCGGCCACGTCGTTGGCGATGTCAGAGAACGTGGCGGTGCCTTTGTCCGCGGCCACCACCAGGTAAGCGTCGTCGCCGTCACGTCGCACCACTTCGGGCGGCGCATTGACCTTGCCGGTTGTGTGGTCGACGTTGTCGGTGACCTCCAGCAGCCCGGAGACGAACAGCTGGTAGCAGGCCACGCCTTCGGCGCGGCCTGCGTCGCGATCGACGGCGGGATCCCCGGTGGGTAGCGGCGGGCGCTTGACGACGAATCCACCCTTGGCCCCGACCGGCACGATGACGGCGTTCTTCACCGCCTGCGCCTTGACCAGACCCAGAATTTCGGTGCGGAAGTCATCGCGACGGTCCGACCAGCGCAGCCCGCCACGGGCGACCGGACCGAACCGCAGGTGCACCCCCTCGACGCGGGGGGAGTACACGAAGATCTCGTATTTGGGGCGCGGCAGCGGCAGTTCGCCGATCAGCTGCGCGTCGAGCTTGAGTGCCAACACATTCCGGGCGCGGACCGAATCCGCCCGTGTCACGAAATAATTGGTCCGCAGCGTGGCCTGGACCAGCGACGCGAAGGCACGCAGGATGCGGTCGGTGTCCAGGCTGCGCAACGCGTCGATGTCCGCGGCGACCGCGTTGGCCGCCGCTTGCGCGTCGCGGCTCCCGGGCGAACCCGACGCGTTGGGGTTGAACAGCGCTTCGAACAACGCGACGAGCGAGCGCGCCGTCGAGGGGTGGTCGTTGAGCACCGCCTCGATGTGGGACTGGCTATAGGGAAAACCGGCCTGCCGCAGGTATTTGGCGTAGGCACGCAGCAACACGACCTGCTGCCAGGCCAGGCCCGCGCGCATCACCAGCTCGTTGAATCGGTCGATCTCGACGCGACCCTGCCAGATCGCGGTCACCGCGTCGGCGAAACGTTGCGCCGTCGCGTCGCGATCTTCGGCCGACGACGCCTGCGGGATGGTCGGGTGCGGCGAGATCTTGAACTGATAGATCCACGCCGGCAGGCCGTCGGCGCGGGTGACGGTGAAGGGCCGCTCTTCGAGCACGTCGACGCCCATGCTCTGCAGCATCGGGAGCAGCTGACTCAGCGACGCGGTGCGCCCTCCCAGAAACCAGGTGAGCTGCGCGAGTCCTTCTTCGCCGCGGTCGGAGAACACCAGCCTGACCGAGTCGTCGGTCAGCTCGTCGATGATGCGGATGTGGTCGATGGCGTCCGCGGGCGCGACGGCCTGCTTGTATGCCTCAGGCAACGCGGCCGCGTAATGCTCTGCGTCCACCAGCGAGATCTTGTCGTCCGCGGCGCCGAGCAGCCGGTCGGACCAGGTTTGTGCGGCGTCGCTGATCAGCGCCTGGATCCGCACCCGGTTCTCTTCGGAGACGTCGACCGAGTCGGCCGCGACGTGACCCTCCTTTTTCGGGGGCAATCGGACCATGAAATGCATTAATGCCCAGGGGGATTCGCTGACGCGCGCGGTGAATTCGAGCCTTGTGCCGCCGAATTCGCGCATCAGGATGTCCTCGATGTGACGCCGCACGGGAGTTGTGTAGCGGTCGCGGGCCACATAGACCAGGCAGGAAACGAAGTATTGAAGTCGGTCCGCGCGCAGGAACAACAATGCGCGCCGCTGAGATCCCAGATCCACGACAGCTTTGGCCATCGCCAACAGCCTGTCGGCGCTCAGGGTGAAAAGCTCCGATCGGGGGATGGTCTGGATGACGTCGAGAAGGAGTTGCCCTGGGTAGGCGTGATCGCTGTCGGCCATCGTGAGCACGTCCCGGACCCGGCCTGAGACCATCGGGATTTCCAGCACGTCCGCGTTCATGGCGGTGATGGTGAACAGCCCGACGAAGCGGTGCTCGACGATGCCCCCGTTTCTGTCCCCAAGATTTTCGCGGACCGCGATGGCATACGGGTAAGCGCCGTAGCGCAGGTAGCTGCCGACCACGGACTGGGCCAGCACCAGCATTTTGTCGTCGTCGGTCAGCCGCGGCCGAGATCCGGTACGCGTCCGCAGCACGCCCAGACCCCGCGACCCGTCGCCGGACACCTCGCTGCCGTGCACCCGGCAACGCTGGTAGCCCAGCAACAGGAAGTTCCCGTCGGCCAGCCAGCGCAACAGTGCGGCCACTTCGTCGCGGTCGGGTGCGGCGAAGTGGCCGTCGGTGTCGGCTTCGACGTCGGCGGTGACGTGCTCGAGGGCGGCGATCAGCCCCGACGCGTCGCTCGCGACCTGTTGGACGTCGGCCAGCACCCTGGACAGCAGCCGTTCGACCTCGACCAGCGCCGCAGTATCGACGGACGGCGACAACTGCACGTGGATCCACGCCTCGCCGTCGTCCGGTGGCGCGCCGGGGGGTTTTGGGCCGATGCCACGCAGGTCCCCTTCCGGGCTGCGGCGCACCTCGAACACCGGGTTCATGATGGCGACGTAGGCGACGCCAAGACGATGCAACAGCACCGTGACGGAGTCCATCAACATCCAGCCGTGATCGGTGACAACCTGCAGGGCGGGCCCGAACCCGACGGGGTCGTCCGGCGGGTATACGGCCACACAGCTCTCGCCGGCTGGGCGGTGCTCTGCGAGCCGATAATGCGCACCCAGCATCGCCGGAGTCACGATGGCGGTGGCCACGCGCGATTCGACCGGCCCGGCTTCCCCGGGTTCGTCGGTGTGCGCACCGCGAAAGCTCTCGAGGTAGGCCGTGGTGATCCACGCAGGAATGTCCGCGTCCCGGGAGAACGTGGTCCACGGCTCGATGTCCTGCCTGGCCCCGGGGTCGACCGTCATACCGATTGCTCCCAACTAGCGAAGAATGTCAGCGTGGGCCGACGTCAGTCGCGCGTCAACTTGCGGTGGGTCACTCTGTGCGGACGGGCTGCCTCGATGCCCAGCCGGTCAACTTTGTTTTCCTCGTATGCCCCGAAGTTGCCCTCGAACCAGAACCACTTGGCCTCGTTGTCCTCGTCGCCCTCCCACGCCAGGATGTGCGTGCAGGTTCGGTCAAGGAACCAGCGATCGTGCGAGATCACCACCGCACAGCCGGGGAACTTTTCCAGGGCGTCCTCCAGCGAGCTCAGAGTTTCGACATCCAGGTCATTGGTCGGCTCGTCGAGCAAGATCAGGTTGCCGCCCTGCTTGAGCGTCAGTGCGAGGTTGAGCCTGTTGCGCTCACCACCGGACAGGACCCCCGCCGGCTTCTGCTGGTCGGGGCCCTTGAACCCGAACGCCGACACGTAAGCCCGGGATGGCACCTCGCTCTGGCCGACCTCGATGTAGTCCAGTCCGTCCGAAACCACTTCCCACACGGTCTTTTTGGGGTCGATGCCGGCGCGGTCCTGGTCGACATAACTCAGCTTGACCGTTTCCCCGACCTTGACGGTGCCGCTGTCCGGCCCCTCGAGACCCACGATGGTCTTGAACAGCGTGGTCTTACCGACACCGTTCGGGCCGATCACGCCGACGATGCCGTTGCGCGGCAGGGTGAAGGACAGGTCCTTGATCAAGGTGTTCCCGCCGAAGCCCTTGTCGAGGTGATCCACCTCGACGACCACGTTGCCCAGCCGCGGCCCGACCGGGATCTGGATCTCCTCGAAGTCGAGCTTCCGCGTTTTTTCGGCCTCGGCGACCATTTCCTCGTAACGCTGCAGGCGCGCCTTGCCTTTAGCCTGACGCGCCTTCGTCCCGGACCGGACCCATGCCAGTTCGTCGGCCAGCCGCTTCTGCAGCTTGGCGTCCTTGCGGCCCTGCACCGACAGCCGCTCGGCCTTCTTCTCCAGGTAGGTCGAGTAATTGCCTTCGTAAGGGTAGGCGCGTCCTCGGTCGAGCTCGAGGATCCACTGTGCGACGTTGTCGAGGAAGTAGCGATCGTGGGTGACCGCCAGCACGGCCCCCGCGTAGGAGGCCAAGTGTTGCTCGAGCCACTGCACGCTCTCGGCGTCCAGGTGGTTGGTCGGCTCATCCAGCAGCAGCAGGTCGGGTTTGGACAGCAGCAGCGTGCACAGCGCCACGCGACGGCGCTCACCGCCAGACAGATTGGTCACCGGCTCGTCCGGCGGCGGGCAACGCAGCGCGTCCATGGCCTGCTCGAGTTGTGAGTCGAGGTCCCATGCGTCGGCGTGGTCGAGTTCCTCCTGCAGCCGCCCCATTTCGTCCATCAACTCGTCGGAGTAGTCGGTGGCCATCAGTTCGGCCACCTCGTTGAAGCGGTCCAGCTTGACTTTGATGTCGCCCAAGCCCTCTTCCACGTTGCCGCGAACGGTCTTCTCCTCGTTCAGTGGCGGCTCCTGCTGCAGGATGCCGACGGTGGCGCCAGTGGCGAGAAAGGCATCACCGTTGTTGGGCTTGTCCAGCCCGGCCATGATCCGCAAGACGCTCGACTTGCCGGCGCCGTTGGGGCCGACGACACCGATCTTGGCGCCCGGGTAGAAGCTCAGCGTGACGTCGTCCAAAATGACCTTGTCGCCGTGCGCCTTGCGGACCTTCTTCATCGTGTAGATGAACTCAGCCATGCCGCGGTTTTGCCTTTCTGGTCTTACAGAATGATCTCGCGGACCATCCTAGGCATCGCCCGACGTCGCGGGGCCGGCCGCTAGGCCGACAGCGGCAGCGGGCTACCGTCGGCAACACCCTCGCCGAGGTGTTCCGGGTCGCCGGGGGCGGCGGTTTCCGCAGGCGCCGGGGCCGGATCGGGGCCGGTGTAGGCAGGCTTTTCGATCCGCGCCACGCACCGCGAGAGGTCCGGCCCGACGGCGGTGGCCCGCATCTCCAGCGACGAACGACGATTGCCGTCACGGTCCTCGTACTCGCTGGTGTAGACGTATCCCGTGACAACCACCGGGGCTCCCTTGCCCAGTGCGGAGCCCACACCGGTGACCATCTTGCCCCAGCAGTTCACGGTGACGAAAAGGGAGTGGCCGGGCTCCCAGCCGCCATCACCGGTGCGCCGGCGCGAGTTGCTGGCCACCCGGAACTTGATCACCTCCTGGTCGCCGACCTTGCGGCGCTGGAGGTCGTTGACGATGTGACCGACGACGGTGAACGGGGTTTCGAACATTGCTGATCCCTTTCTCGGTTGCTTTCCGGGCCGGCGAACACATCACCGCCCGGTCCGGCTGCCATTCAGCCCGGCACCGCCGACAGGATCCGCGTCGACCTGGGCTGCGGCCGGTATCCCTGTGGATCAAGTCGTGACTGTGGATCAGTTCGCGGGTTGGTGCGTGCGGCGGGGCGAGTAACGCGTCACGAACCCGGCCAGCATCACGTTGTCCGCGATCAGGTCCGCGTCGTCGTCGCGTTCGGACACCCGGTCCAGCCGCCGGGCCATGCGATCGTCGCTGCGCGCACACTGGATGAGCGAAGCCGGCACCACGGTCACCAGGGGACCTTCGCCGGTCGCCCGGGCAGAGATCAGGGTGTTCGGATGTCCCGGCGACTCTGACGCGCGGTGAACTCGCGGGCGACGAACCGGTCGCGCGAAATCCGCTCGACGTAGTCGAAGTCGCGAACGATGTCCCGCAACTCCTGCCGGAAAGCGAATCGTCGTTCGGCGAGGCCACCATCGCAGGGGTCGGCGGGCGCGATCAGACCTTGATCAGCGGCGACCTGGCGCGCGGTCGCGAACAGCAGCGTCGACACCGATTCGTTGCTGCGGACGCGGTTCTGTGCCACGTATTGTCGCCCCACCCCGAGCGCCAGTTCCATCAGTTCCGGCTGACCGATGTCCGGCGCGGCATCGCGCAGCACGTCGGCGACGATCGCGTAGGCCTCGAAGAAGACCCGCAGCATCGCATCCGCCATCAGCGGGCGCTTGCCGAACAGCATCGCGTCGATGTCTTCGCCTCCGGCGGCAACATGGGCTTCCCAGTCATCGTGCCAGGCCATTTCTTCGGCGATGTTGTCGCGAAACGCCGCCGAGTCGGCGAAATAGAAGTCGAATTTGAGCAGATCGCGCAACCGCATCGCCTGATCCCAGAACGCCGCCAGTCGGTCGCCGTCAGCGTGCCTGGCATGCGCCAGCGCGAGTTCGACTATCGAGGTTTCCAGGAACGCATGGATCACCGAGTTTCGGTAGAACGCCGCGGTGTGTTCGTCCTCGGGCGCGATATGCCACACCGGCTCCCGGCCGCTGTCGACCCGGGTGATCGGGTGTCCGTTGGACAGCGCGTCGACCGCTGCGCGCACGCCCGCGCGGGTGCGCAGCCGCAGCGCGCTCGTCGACATCGGCGTGTGCTTGCGTTCGAGGTATCCCAGCGAGTCCTGCAGGGTGTGGTGCAACTGGTCGAGCGTCAGCGCCGTGCCGCGGGTGGTCAGCAGCAGCGCGCACACCAACCCCGTTGCGGTGACGGGAGTGGCCTGCAGGATCCGCCAGGCCACCTCGAAGGACATCTTCTGCAGGGCAAGCTTTTTGGCGTCCTGATCGTGGCTGAGTGGACCCTGCTGCGGCCCCAGGTACTGGCGCATCGACACCGCCTCGGGGAAGCGGACGTAGATCTTGCCGTAGTTGCGTTCGCCCTGCGCCCTGATGAAGTTGTACAGCCAGCCGATGCCCTCGAGGGCCTTCTCCCCGCCGCGGGCGTAGGCGGCATACTCGGCCGTCTCGTGCAGTTGGTCGAAGCTGATCGACACCGGCTGCAGTAGGATGTCTTCGCTGCGGCCGTCCAGATAAGCGTCGGCCACGTAGGCCAGCAGGCCGAGCTTGGGCGGCAGCATCTTGCCCGTCCGCGAGCGAGTGCCCTCGATGGACCAGCTCAGATTGAACCGCTTCTCCACGATGTAGCCGACGTACTCGCGCAAGACGTACTTGTAGAGCGGGTTGTCACCGACGTTGCGGCGGATGAAGATGACGCCGGACCGGCGCAGCAGCGGGCCCATCAACCCGAACGACAGGTTGATGCCGGCGAACACGTGCACCGGCGGCAGCCGGTTCTCCTGCATCGCCACCGGCACCACCGCGCCATCGATATAGGACCGGTGCGAGAACAACAGCACGGCGGGGTGCGCTTCCAGGCCGGAGCGCATGGCCGCCACCTCGTACTCGTCGTAGTCGAACTCGGGATCGAATCCGCGGCTGATCGCCCGGCCGAGGACGGAGACGAGGTCGACGGACACCCTGCTCCACCCGGTGGCGAGTTCGTCGAGCATCTTCCCGGCGGCGTCGACGGTGGCGCCCGGGATGTCGCGCAGGCCGGCGCGAAACCGCGCCGACGCCAGGATCTCCGGCTTGAGTAGCCGCGGCGACTTGTACTGCGGCCCGAGGATCCGGTATTCAACGCGTTCGATCGCCAGGATTGCGCGGCGGATGACGAACTCGGCGAGGTCCCATGGGTCTTCACCCACCGTGGTGTCGCGCCACTGCTGGCGCAGTTCGGACGCCTTGGCCGGCTCACCGGCCACCACCCGGGCGCGGGCAGGAGCGTCGCGGCGGATGCGGCGTTGCCGGCGCTGGTTGGGGTGGTAGGGATCCAGACCGGGCAGCAGACCCGCGACCTTAGCGAGCCTGCTGCGATCCGGTGGCGGCAACCAGAACACCCGGACCGGCACGATCGAACGGTCGTCACCGGATTCGAGTTGCTGCTTCAGCGCGGCCAGTGCCGAGGGCGGCGCGTCGGGTTCGGGCAGCCGCAGCACATCGACCCGGGCCCCCGGGTGGTCGGCCCGCTGCCGCTCCACCCAGGCCGTGATCAGCTCCATTTCGACCGGCGAGGCCATGGATGCCAACACCAGCGAATCCTGCGCGCTGAGGACTGCGCTGGTGTCTGCGACCGGTTCGCTCACGCGCGCCCTCGAGGACGCGGTTCGGGTGTCGCCTCGCCGGGGGCGGTGACCTTCGGCTGGGCTTTCGCGGCGGCTTGCGTGGCCGGCACCTTCTTGGCCGGCACCTTCTTGGCCGGCACCTTCTTGGCCGGCACCTTCTTGGCCGCTTTCGTCTTGTGGAGATCGAGCTCGGGCAGCTCGCCGGCGGGCCAGTCGGCCAGCGTCTCCAGGTACAGCCGACGCACCTCGGCGATGCGCTCGGGCAGCGCCTCAACCGTCCAGTCGTCCACCGCGATCGGCGGGAAAACCGCCACGTCGACCGTGCCCGGGTTGATGGTGGTGGAGTTGCGCGCGGCGACGATCTCGGCATTGCGGATCACGATCGGCACGATCGGGGCGCCCACAGCCATCGCGATGCGGAACGCACCCTTTTTGAAGGGTCCGACCTCGGTGGTGTCCACGCGGGTGCCTTCGGGGGCGATCACGACCGAGAGTCCCTTTTTGGCGAGCTCTTCGATTTGGTGCAGCGACTCCACGGCAGCGCCCGGATCGTCGCGGTCGATGAACGCAGCGTCCATCGCCTTGCCGATCGTGCCCATGATCGGATCCTTGGCCAGCTCCTTCTTGCCCACCGCAGTCCAGTTGTCGCGCACCAGCGCACCGACGATGACGGGGTCGACCTGGTTGCGGTGGTTGAAGATGAAAACCGCCGGACGCTGAGCGGTCAGGTTTTCCCGGCCGATGACGTTCAGCTGGACACCGGTGGTGGCGAGCAGCACCTGGGAGAAAGTGGAGGTGAAGAAGTTGACGCCGCGCCGCCGGCTGCGGGTGAGCATCCCGATCCCCACCGCCCCGGTCGCGATCGGGAACAGCGAACCGAAACCGGCCAACGTGCGCAGCTGCCGCCGGATCCCGACTGGTCCGCGACTGTTGAACCGAAGGATCGGCCAGCCGCGCCGCTTGGCCACCGCGGCCATCTTGCCCTCGGGATTGGTCGGCCGAGGGTTGCCTACCAGATACATCAGGGCGACGTCCTCGTCGCCATCGGCGTAGAAGTAGCTGTCCTTGAGGTCGATGTCGTTCTCGGCAGCGAACCGCTGCACGGCGGCGGCCTTGCCCGGCCCCCAGAGGATGGGTTCTTGCACGCCACCGGTGAGCATGCCGTCCACGGTGGTCTCGAACTTGTTGGTGAGCATGTTCGTGATGCCGAGGAACCGGGCCACCGGATTGACCTGGATGGTCAGCGCCGACGAGCTGAGTACCACGGTATGTCCGCGCGCCACGTGCGCCCGAACCAGTTCACGCATCTCGGGATAGATCCGGGACTCGATCCGCTGTACGAACAGCCGCTCCCCGATCTCCTCGAGATCGTCGATCAGTCGCCCGGCCAGCGCGGAGGCGGCTGTGCCGATGAGGTCTTCGAACTCGATGCGCCCGAGCGTGTGGTTCAGGCCGGCCTGCACCATGCCGAGCAACTCCCCCACCCCCATGTCCCGGCGCAGCAGACGTTCCTGGGTGAGGATGACTGCGGTGAAGCCGGCGACCAGAGTTCCGTCCAGGTCGAAGAACGCCCCGATCCTGGGCCCGGGTGGACTGGCCATGATCTCGGCGACCGAACCGGGCAGCCGCATGCCCGTCGCCGGCTTCTGCATGTCGCGTTCGGCCCCCCGCTCCTCGGATGCGCTCATGATCCCGACACCGCTCGCGACGCCGACGCGGCCGGCTCGCCGAACGAGGCAGGCGCCGCGCGGGGCGCCGGGTCGCCGGCCAGCGCCAGGATCTCGTCGAAACCCTCCAGCAGGCACTGGGCGAACAACGGCTCGTCGCGGATCGCCGCCCTGTCATAGCGCACGGTGATCGTGCACCATCCGCCCCGCGAGATCAGGACCACCATCATCGCCACGCCGGGCAGCGGGCCGATGCCGTACTCGCGCAGGACTTTCGCGCCGGCGATGTAGGTGTCTCCCGGATAGACCGGGAGGTTGCTGGCCTGGACGTCGGAGCCGATCACCGAGCCGGTGATCCCCTGCAGCACGGCGGTCGGCAGGATGCTGAGCACCGGCGCGAGGGAACCGACGATGTTCATCGCGGGCTCTTCGCGGCGCTTGGTCATTTGCGCGCGGATCTTCCTCATCCGGGAAACCGGGTCCGCGGTGCCCAGGGGCGCCGCCAGGTTGACGCCAGTGAACCGGTTGCCCCCGGTCGTGTCGGCGTCGGCCCGCAGGTTCACCGGGACTGCCATCGGCAGCGTGCTGACCGGCACGCCGAGGGCCTCGTGGTAGCGGCGCAGGGCGCCGGACAGGCCTGCGAGGTAGGCGTCGTTGATCGATCCCCCGCCTGCCTTGGCAGCCCTGTGCAGATCGGCGAGCCGAAGGTCGATCGCTTCGGTGCGGGTAGCCAGGCTGCGCCGGCGCAGCAGCGGCGACGGCTCGGCGGCCCGGTTGAGCACCCGCATACCCGACATGGCGTAGCCCACGATCCCCGAGACCGTCACCGTCGGTTCCAGAACCACCCGCCCGGCCGTTGACACGGCACCGGACACCGCCCCCAGGACCCCGCCGAGCAGCGACAGTGGAAGCCGGTTGATGCCCTGTCGCATCAACTCGTTGGGTGTCAGGTCCTGCGGAACGGGCAGCGGCGGCGTCGGCCGGGGTTGGGGTTCGCGCTCGAGGTCGTAGATCTCGGCGAACATCGCCACACCACCGACACCGTCGGTGACCGCATGGCTGACGTGCAGCAGCATCGCGGCCTTCCCGTCGGGCAAGCCCTCCACCAGGGTGGCCGTCCACAGCGGCCGGGAGATGTCCATCGGCGACTGCAGGATGACCTCGGCGAGGTCGAACACTTCCCGCAGCGTGCCAGGTCCGGACACCCGCACCCGGCGCACGTGGAAGTCCAGGGTGAAATCCGGATCGACCACCCAGCGCGGTGACGCCGTCGGCAAGGTCGGCACGACGACCTTTTGCCGCAGTCGCAGCACCCGGCGCGAGGCGTTTTCGAAGCGGGTGCGAAACGCGTCCCAATTCGGTGTCGCGTCAAGGACTTCCAGTGCCATGATGCCCGAGCGGGTCCGGGGATTCGCCTCACCCCGATGCATCAGATAGTCGACCGGTCCGAGCTCGTCGGACAGTTTCACGACGCCCGCGGAATCAGTTGCCTCAGCCATGATCTCCAACTCGACCTGCCCTAGGTGTCACCGCCGACCAAGCCTCTCGCCAATCGCCAATCGCCAATCGCCAATCGCCAGCACAACGCTAGTCGGGTTGACGGGCTGGTGAAAGGCACGATCCGGTCGCAAGGCCCGCCCCGGTGACGGGTCCGGGCCTCAGCTGGCGGACGTGACCGCCAGGGGTGGCGAATCCATCAGCGAACTCGAGCGCCGACCGTAGACGACGCCGAGGAAATCGGCGACGGCGTTGGCGGCCAGCCGCGATCGCAGCGTCGGGGTGATGTCGAAGGCGTGGTGGGCGTTGGCTAGTTCGGCGTAGCCGACGGTGGGTGCGCCCGCCCCCCGCAGCGCCGCACAGAACGACCGGGCCTGGCCACAGGGAACCACTTCGTCTTTTTCGCCGTGGAGCACGAAGAACGGCGGGGCGTCGGGGTGGACGTAGGAGATCGGGGAAGCCGCCTCGAACTGCTCCGGGACGCTGGCGTAGCGGGCTTTCATGACGAACTGCTCGAGGAACGGCAGCATCAGTTCGTGCATGTTGTCGGCGTCGACGAAGTCGTAGACCCCGTAGTAGGGGGCGACGGCCTGGACCGTGGTGTCGGCGCGTTCGAATCCCGGTTGAAACCTCGGGTCGTTGGGCGTGAGCGCCGCCAGAGACGCCAAGTGCCCGCCGGCCGAGCCGCCGGTCATCGCGATGAAGTCGGGGTCGCCGCCGTAGTCGGCGATGTTCTCGCGGACCCACGCGATCGCGCGCTTGACGTCGATCAGGTGCGCCGGGAACGCGCAGCGCGGGCTCTTACTGTAGTTGATCGAGACGCAGATCCACCCGAGCTCGGCCATGCGGCTCATCAGCGTGTAGGCCTGAACGCGTTTGTCGCCGACGGTCCACGCGCCGCCGGGCACCTGGATCAGCACCGGTGCGCGGCTGCCGGGCGCGACGTGCGGGCCACGCCAGACGTCGAGCAGATGTTCGGTGCCGCCCGGACCATAGGAGATGTCGGAGGTCTGCGCAGCATAGCGGCGGTGCGGGCCGGGCCGGTGGAACAGGCCGTCGCTAGGGGGGCCTTGCGACTCACAGCAGGCCGGATGGGACACCTCATCGCGAAAGTCCGGCCCGAACGCGTCCTCGAGGGCCGCACTGAGGGCTTGATCGGCGCGCTGCGCCGCCCAGGTGGTGGCGACCCGGCCGACCGCCGGGTGCGCTACCCGGGACAACGCGTACCCCGTCAGCACGTGCGGCGGAAATTCGGTGGACAGCCAGCCCGCGACCCAGCCGAGCGCGAACGGCGAACCCCGCAGCAGCAGGGCGCTGGCACGGCAGGTATCCTTGGCGTCAGCCGCCAGTCGCAGCGCGTGGGCGCTGGCCCGCGAGCACCGCGAAGCCACATCTATGGCCACGCTCATAGGTACGCCACCCCTCGACGTCAGGCACACGCCTCATTGCGGTTAACGGCTCATGTCCAGCCGATGTTGTACGTGTGTCGAGGATCACCACCCTAACCGATAATCGCGGCGGCGAAAGCCTTTTCGGGTGTGTCGTGTTGCTCCGACCGGGCCGCCGAGCCCGTTGGCTAGACTGACCTGCACATTGCCTCCGTAGCTCAGGTGGATAGAGCAAGGGCCTTCTAATCCCTAGGTCGCACGTTCGAGTCGTGCCGGGGGCACCACTACTTTTTGCAGGCTAAGGCCTGTATCTAGCTGAACGAATAAGTTAGCTATACCTAAGTAGTCGTGCCCGTTGATTCGTCGGGCCTGTTCGCTGGGGTGCCGAGACTGCGGTGGCGGCGACGTCGGGCGCTCAGACTCAAGTGGTCGCTGCAACACCTGATTTGGTTAGGGGTGTTGTTCGATGGCGTTTCGGAAGCAGGGCAGCAAAGGCGTTCTGGGTGAGGCTCGTGAGGTTTTTTGGGAGGCGTTGAGGTCGGGGTTGTCGCAATCGGCGGCGGCAACGGTGGCTGGGGTGTCTCATCAGACGGGGTGTAAGTGGGCCAAGGCCGAGGGGATC
>NZ_JBMIOP010000295.1:0-15800 GCF_049197365.1 Mycobacterium sp. THU-M104 | reverse complement strand
CGAAGTTCAGGAGTTTCAGTTTGTCCCATTCCAGCTATGCGCTGCGGATCGCGTCGCTCACGGTGCTCGCGGGCAGCTTGGTCTGCACGGGTACCGCCCCTGCCGCCGCCGATCCCGACCCCGACACCGGAAGCCAGTCGGACATCGACACGCTGTCCAACACGCTGTCCAAGGGGTACGACCTCAAAGACTGCACTCCCCAACCGATCGCCCCGGGCCAGCTGGCCTCGCTGCAGTGCGGGCAGAGCCCCGATCCCAACGGGCCCGCCGAGGCGAAGTACATCCTGTTCAGCAACGGCAACGATCTGGGCAACATGTTCAAGGCCAGCATCAAAGACGACGCCCTGGCCAACTGCGGGAACGAGAAGTCACCGACGAAGTGGCACCAGGGCAACACCGCCACCAGCAACGCAGGGCAGGTCGCGTGCGGGACCTTGCAGAACGCCGCCGAGGTCATCTGGACCATCGACGCCAAGAACGTGTTGAGCCACATCCGGTCGTCCAACGACGATGTTCCCGCGCTCTACGAGTGGTGGCGCAACAACGGCTGACTAGGCTTGGGCGGCAACGAGTTCCGCAACGGCGCGCATCCCGGCCACATTGGGGTGCAGCGGCGCCGGCCGGCCCGGTCGCGGTACCCCGGGCCTGGTCGTCCACGGCTCGGCCGACCACGCGTGGTGCTCCCGGCTGGCCCCGGCCGCGCCGACGAGCCGGCAGCCGGTCGCCGTCGCCGCGTCGGCCGTGAGTCGTTCGAGGGCGGCGGCCACATGGCGGCCCAGGCCCGCGTCCGAATCGCCGAGCGGCGGTGCCGGGGCACCCGCGGGCGGCAGGATCGTCAGGTAGTCGACGAAGCAGACGCGTGCACCCGGAGCGCGTCGTCGCACGGCGGCACCGACCGCACACAACGCATCGAACGCCTTCCCCAGGGCGCGGTCCCGGGCATCGCGGTCCAGCAACTCCGCGATGCGCCCACCCAGCACCGGCAGCCGCCGGGCCGGTCGCGGCAGCGCGGCGGCCATGAGCAGCGGAACGTAGCCGACATCGTTGCCGCCGATCGTGATGGTCACCAATGTTTCCGACCCGTCCAGCGCATCGATCTGGGGCGGCCGGCCGCGCTGGCGGTCGGCCAGCACGTGCGCGATGGTCGCACCGGAGAACGTGACATCGACGAACTCGCGGCCGAGATCGAGGTTCAACCGCTCGGCGACCAGATGCGGGTAGTTGCGCGCCGACCGGCCTGACCAGCGTGGCGCATCCGCGGCGCGAGGCCGGATACCGGGACCGGCGGCCATCGAACTACCCAGCGCAACATAACGTTTCATGCCCATGACCTAAGCGCTCGGGCTGGAAGCCTGCGCCCAGAACCGCTTGGGGATCCGCCCCGCGCGCCGCGCCAGGTATCCGGCGGTGACGGCGCCGGCCATCGCGGCGGCCATGGCCGGCGGGTCGGCAGCCCGGGTCACGGCCGTGGCCAACAGCACCGCGTCGCAACCCAATTCCATCGCCAGTGCGGCGTCGCTGGCCGTGCCGATGCCTGCGTCGAGCACCACTGGCACGCCGGCCGACGCGACGATCATCTCGATGTTGTGCGGGTTGCCGATGCCCAGACCGGTGCCGATCGGCGAGCCCAGCGGCATCACCGCCGCGCACCCGGTGTCCTCCAGCCGCCGCGCCAATGCCGGGTCGTCGTTGGTGTAAGGCAGCACGACGAATCCGTCGTCGACCAATTGCTCGGCGGCTCGCACCAATTCGACCGCATCGGGCAGCAGCGTCCGCTCGTCGGCGATCACCTCGAGCTTGACCCAGTTGGTGTCGAGCGCCTCGCGGGCCAGCTGCGCGGTGAGCACGGCCTCGGCCGCGCTGCGGCAGCCCGCGGTGTTGGGAAGTGGCGTGATCCCGAGCCGGTTGAGCAGGTCCAGCAACCCCGTGCGGCCCTCGGCGTCGACGCGGCGGATCGCGACGGTGGTCAGCTCGGTACCCGAGGCGACCAGAGCCTCTTCGAGCACCGCGAGGTTGGCCGCCCCGCCGGTGCCCATGATGAGCCGCGAGGCGAAGCGGCGGTCGGCGATCGTGAGCTTTTCCGGACTAGCCACCCTGCACCGCCGTCACGATCTCGATCCGCGCACCGTCGAAAAGCGCTGTCGCCCAGTCCGAACGCGGCAACACCGACGACTCCAGGGCCACCGCCACACCCCGGTCCGGCAGCCCCAGGTACTCCAGCAGCCCGGCGACCGTCGTGTGCTGGCCGATCTCGACTTCTTTCTCGTTGACCACGACGATCATGGCTGCGCCCCGACCGGTGCGAGTTCGGTGAGAATCCGCTCGGCGGTCCACGGCGCCAGCAGGAAGCCGGAGCGGCCATGGCCGGTGGCAACCAGGGTCCGTGCATCCAGACGTTGCACGATCGGCAGGTTGTCGGGTGTCATCGGGCGCAGCCCCGCGGCGCACTCGGCCAGCTCGTATTCGCCCAGCGCCGGCAGCACCGCGCACGCGTCGTCGAGCAGCTCGCGCACCCCCGACACGACAGGGGCGGTGTCGTGGCCGTGTTCGTACTGGGTGGCCCCGACGACCACCCCGTCGCGACGCGGCACCAGATACACCTGCCGCCCGTGCACACGGGCCCGAATCACTCTCTTCGGCAACGGCATACAGCCCTTTCGCCAACGCAGACGCAGCACCTCGCCCTTCACCGGGCGCACTGCCAGTCCGGGCCACAGTGCCGGCGCAGCGACACCGTTCGCGATCACCACCGCATCGCCGTCGACCCCGGACAGGTCGACGACCGGCGGCGCCCAGCG
The DNA here is from genome assembly GCF_049197365.1 of Mycobacterium sp. THU-M104. Lineage (NCBI taxonomy): Bacteria > Bacillati > Actinomycetota > Actinomycetes > Mycobacteriales > Mycobacteriaceae > Mycobacterium > Mycobacterium sp. THU-M104. The sequence goes on along the minus strand of NZ_JBMIOP010000295.1, from coordinate 13,002 downwards.
CACCCCGAGGCGCTCGCAGTCCTCCGACAGCGCGTCGAGCACCGCCCGGTTGTCCACCGCCAGCTCGGTGGGCGCCCGGAAGCCGTGCCGAATCCCCCGCGCCAGCAGGGGTTCGACGTCACGGGCCGCGGACTCCCACACCACCGGGTGCCCCTGTGTGGACAGCCAGTCCGCGACGGTGCGAAGGTCGGCGACGTCGGCCTGGTCCACGGCGACCACCAGCGACTCGTGTGCGGTGATCACCTGGGCGGGCAGGCCGTCGGTGAAGCCGCCCTCGCGCCACAGCCGCAGGGACTCCAGGCCCAGCCGCAGCAGCTGGTCCTCGCCGGGCCAGCCCTCGCTGTGCGGGGCGAGCATCCCGCCGGCCACCCAGGAGGCGCCCTTGTCTTCGGTGCGGTGCACCCGCACCGACCATCCGGCCCGCGCCGCCGCGCGCGCCACCGCGAGCCCGATGACACCGCCACCGACGACAGCCAGCGACCGCGAGTCTGACGGCATGATCGGCCTCCCTATCGCCGGCATAACCCGGATCAGGTGTGACGGTAAGGGCAGACCCCGCACCTGCGGCTGTGCCCACTCTCAGCCCCGCAGCTGCCCGGGGCTCCCGCGTCGTGTGTTTCCCGGGTTCCACGCTAGCGCGCTAGCGTCGCGGTGTGCATCCACGCATCTCCGCCCTGGCCGCAGCGCGGCTCTACCTGTGCACCGATGCCCGCCGCGAGCACGGCGACCTCGCGCAGTTCGCCGACGCCGCCCTGGCCGGTGGGGTCGACATCATCCAGTTGCGCGACAAGGGGTCGGCCGGGGAACAGCGGTTCGGGCCGCTGGAAGCGCGCGAGGAGCTCGGCGCCCTCGACATCCTCGCCGACGCGGCCCGCCGGCATGGCGCGCTGTTGGCGGTCAACGACCGGGCCGACATCGCCCGCGCGGCCGGCGCCGACGTGCTGCACCTGGGGCAGGGCGATCTGCCGCTACAGACGGCGCGCGACATCGTGGGGCCGGACACGCTGATCGGACTGTCCACCCACACCGACTCCGAGCTGGAAGCGGCCGCCGACGGCGCCGCCGACTATTTCTGCGTCGGGCCCTGCTGGCCGACCCCGACCAAGCCGGGCCGCGCGGCGCCGGGCCTGGAGCTGGTCGGCACCGCCGCCCGCCTCGGCACCGCCACGCCGTGGTTCGCGATCGGCGGCATCGACGCGCAGCGGCTGCCCGACGTGCTGGCCGCCGGGGCCCGCCGCATCGTGGTGGTGCGCGCGATCACCGCGGCCGAGGACCCGCGGGCGGCTGCGCAGCGGCTCAAGTCGGCGCTCACAGCAGCGAGCTGATCCGGCTGCTCAGCGGCGACGGCGCCTGGTCGGCCTGAAGTGGGGGGCCGGGCATGCACCACACGAAGACCTCGTCGTCGACCTGCAGCGTGCGCGGCAGGCCGTGGCGCCGTGGGTCACCGGCGCCCAGCGGCACCAGCACCGGCTCGGCGCGCAGCCGCCGCCAGCTGGCGGCGAAGCCGGGATGCAGCGGCAGCCCGGCCACCTCGTCCTCGGGGACCCAGCGCATCTCGACGCTTTCCCTGTTGGCCTCGGTGTGCAGCAGTTCCCCTGCGTCGGCGACCACGGTGGTGTAGCTCCAGCAGGTGCCGGCGCTCCCGGAAACCTCGGAAGTGAGGACCGTCGCCCTCACGATGAGCCGCTCGGTGCGCAGGCCGGCTTCTTCGTATGCCTCGCGGACGGCCGTCTCCTCCGGGCTCTCGTGGCTGTCGCGGGCGCCGCCCGGCAAGCCCCAGGTGCCGCCCTGATGACTCCACACCGCCCGGTGCTGCAGCAGCACCGCCGGGGTGCCGTCGGGCCGCGGTGCACGTAGCAGCAGACCCGCCGCTCCGTACCGGCCCCAGTAGTGAGCGCCGTTGTCGGAGATCACCCACCCGTCACCGTCGCCGTGCACGCGTTTCAGAATAGGCGCGCGGCATTTGGATCGGTCTCCCACATCATCGGGAACATTCTCTTAGACTTCGCTTATAGATGTTGGTGCCGTGGATACCCGAGGCCGAGAGACGAGGTCTGCACACACGTGACCGTTGAGCTGACCCACCCGACGACCGAACCGCAGGGGTCCCGGTCGCCGGCCGAACCGGCCCACCCGCGCTGGTGGTTCATCTCGACGACGCCCGGCCGCATCCTGTCGATCGGCATCGTCCTGGCGAGTCTGGGTGGGCTGACCGCCTTCGCCACGTCGACGACCATCAACCACCGACAGCAGGTGCTGACGACGGTCCTCAACCACACCGAGCCGCTGTCGTACGCCGCCGGACGGCTCTCCACCACGCTGTCGGTGGCCGACGCCGCCGCAGCCACGGCCTTCATCGCCGAAGCCGAACCGCGTCCCGTCCGGGAGCGCTACGAACAGGCGATCACCGACGCCACCGTCGCCGTGACCAAGGCGTCGAGTGGGCTGACCGACGAGCCGTTGGTGCAGCTGCTGGGCCGGATCAACGCGGAATTGGCCGTGTACACCGGGCTCATCGAGATCGCGCGCACCAACAACCGGGAAGGAAACCCGGTGGGATCCTCGTATTTGTCCGAGGCATCGGGGCTGATGCAGGCGACGATCCTGCCGGACGCCGCGCGGCTCTACAAGGCGACCTCGGACCGGGTGGACGACGAGACCACCGCCTCCACGCAGATCCCGGCCCCGGTGATCCTCGTGGTGGGCACCACGGTGGCCTTCGGGGCGTTCGCCCACCGCTGGCTGGCCCGGCGCACCAGGCGACGGATCAATCCGGGGCTGATCGTGGGCGGGCTCGCTATTCTGGTCATGGTGGTGTGGGTCGGGACTGCGTTGACCGTGTCCACGACCGCCAGTCGCAGCGCCAAGGACACTGCCGCCGACTCGCTCAAGACCGTGACCACCGTCGAGATCACCGCACAGCAGGCCCGGGCCGACGAGACGCTGTCGCTGATCCGTCGGGGTGACGAGGACCTCCGCAAGCACTCCTTCTATCACCGCATCGACGCGATGCACCAGCAACTCGAGCAGTACATGTCGCGCAGTGATGCCGTCGACAAGCCTGACCTGCAGGGCGCCGACCAGCTGCTGGTGCGCTGGCGGCAGGCCAACGACCGGATGAACTCCTACATCTCGGTGGGCAACTACCGGGCCGCCACCCAGGTCGCCCTCGGCGGCGGGGAGAACGACGCCACCCCTGCCTTCGATCAGCTCGAGGACAAGTTGGGCAAGGCCATGGATCAGAGCCGCAGCCGCCTGCGCAACGACGTCCTGAACGCCCGCAGCGGGCTGTCCGGCGCGCAGTTCGGCGGTGTGGCACTCAGCCTGGGTGCCGCCATCGCGGTCGCTCTCGGCCTGTGGCCGCGGCTGAAAGAGTACCGCTGATGAACGGCGCGGGGGCGGTCCGGCGCATCCGCCGGGGATGCTCCCTGTTCGCGGCGTCATCGCTGGCGCTGCTGCTGGCGGCCTGCGGGCACACGGAGTCGCTGACGTCGACCTCGATGCTGACACTGCCGCCACCCACCCCGGTCGGCATGCGGCAGCTGCCCCCGGAGCCGCCGCTGCCCCGTGACAACGCCACGCAGGGCTGCGACGCCACCGCCAGCCTGCGTCCCTTTCCGAACCAGACCGAAGCCGACGCCGCGGTGACCGACATCCGCGCCCGCGGCCGGCTGATCGTCGGCCTGGACATCGGCAGCAACCTGTTCAGCTTCCGCGACCCGATCACCGGCGAGATCACCGGATTCGACGTCGACATCGCGGGCGAGATCGCTCGCGACATCTTCGGCGCCCCGTCGCATGTGGAGTACCGGATCCTGTCGGCGGAGGAGCGCATCACCGCGCTGCAGCGCTCGGAGGTCGACGTCGTCGTCAAGACGATGACCATCACGTGCGAGCGACGCAAGCTGGTGAACTTCTCCACCGTCTACCTCGATGCCTCCCAGCGCATCCTGGCCCCGCGCGACTCGCCGATCGTCAAGCCGTCCGACCTGTCGGGCAAGCGGGTGTGCGTGGCACGGGGAACCACGTCGCTGCACCGGATCCGGCAGATCGCCCCACCTCCGGTTATCGTGTCCGTAGTGAACTGGGCCGACTGCCTCGTGGCGATGCAGCAACGCCAGATCGACGCCGTCAGCACTGACGACTCCATCCTGGCGGGCCTGGTCGAGGAAGACCCCTACCTGCACATCGCGGGACCGAACATGGCCACCCAGCCCTACGGCGTCGGCATCAACCTGGACAACACCGGGCTGGTCCGGTTCGTCAACGGCACGCTGGAACGCATCCGCCGGGACGGCACGTGGAACACCTTGTACCGCAAGTGGTTGACGGTTCTCGGTCCGGCGCCCGCGCCGCCCACGCCGAGGTACGTGGACTGATGGCCGAATCAGACGACAAGTCCGAGAACTCGTCGGGGCGGGCCGCGGAAAGCCAGGGCTGCGGTGCCGGGGACGCCGGCCCCGGCACCCAGCGGGCCGACGTGCTCACCACCACCGGGTCGGCGCGCGTCCAGGCCACTCAGGCGCTGTTCCGACCCGCCTTCGACGACGACGACGATCACCTGCCCTACATCTCCCAGGGCGGGCCGGGCTCCGACGCCCACGAACGCACCGCGGCCACCCGAATCCTGCCGCCCGTCCGGCGGCTCGGCGGCGGCCTCGTCGAGATTCCCCGGGGCAGGGACATCGATCCGCTCGAAGCCCTGATGACCGATCCGGTGGTCCCCGAGTCCAAGCGGTTCTGCTGGAACTGCGGCAAGCCGGTCGGACGCTCCACCGCCGAGGGCAAGGGCTCCTCCGAGGGCTGGTGCCCGGCCTGTGGCAGTCCGTATTCGTTTCTGCCCCAGCTGAATCCCGGCGACATCGTGGCCGGCCAGTACGAGGTCAAGGGCTGCATCGCCCATGGCGGGCTGGGGTGGGTGTACCTGGCCTTCGACCACAACGTCAACGACCGCCCGGTGGTGCTCAAGGGCCTGGTCCACTCCGGTGACGCCGAGGCCCAGGCGATCGCGATGGCCGAACGGCAGTTCCTCGCCGAAGTGGTTCACCCGCAGATCGTGCAGATCTTCAACTTCGTCGAGCACGTCGACCGGCGCGGCGACCCGGTCGGCTACATCGTCATGGAGTACGTCGGCGGGCAGTCGCTCAAGCGGGGCTCCAAAGACGGCAAGGCCCAGAAACTGCCTGTCGCCGAGGCGATCGCCTACCTGCTGGAAATCCTGCCCGCGCTGGGCTATCTGCATTCCATCGGCTTGGTCTACAACGACCTCAAGCCGGAGAACATCATGCTCACCGAGGAGCAGTTGAAGCTGATCGACCTGGGGGCGGTGTCGCGGATCAACTCGTTCGGCTATCTCTACGGTACGCCCGGCTTCCAGGCGCCGGAGATCGTGCGAACCGGGCCGACGATCGCCACCGACATCTACACCGTGGGACGCACGCTGGCGGCGCTCACGTTGAACCTGCCCACCCGCAACGGCCGCTACGTCGACGGTCTGCCCGACGACGACCCGGTGCTCGAAACTTACGATTCGTTCCGGCGGTTGCTGCGCCGCGCCACCGACCCGGACCCGCGGCGGCGGTTCGGCGGCACCGAGGAGATGTCTGCCCAGCTGATGGGCGTGTTACGCGAGGTGGTCGCCCGCGACACCGGGGTGCCGCGGCCCGGACTGTCCACCGTCTTCAGCCCGAGCCGCTCGACGTTCGGGGTGGACCTGCTGGTCGCGCACACCGACGTGTACCTGGACGGCCAGGTGCATTCGGAGAAGCTGACCGGCCGGGAGATCGTGACCGCACTGCAAGTGCCGCTGGTCAATCCGGCCGACGTCGCCGCCCCGGTACTGCAGGCGACCGTACTGTCCCAACCCGTGCAGACGTTGGACTCCCTACGCGCTGCCCGCCACGGGTCGCTCAGCGCCGACGGCGTCGAGCTGTCCGAGTCGGTGGAGCTGCCGCTGATGGAGGTCCGGGCGCTGCTGGACCTGGGCGACGTCGCCAAGGCCACCCGCAAACTCGACGACCTGGCAGAGCGGGTGGGTCGGCAATGGCGGTTAGTCTGGTACCAGGCCGTCGCCGAACTCATCACCGGCGACTATGACTCTGCCACAGAGCATTTCAACGAGATCCTGGACACCTTCCCCGGCGAGCTGGCGCCGAAGATCGCCCTCGCCGCGACCGCCGAACTCGCCGGCAACATCGACGAGCACAGGTTCTACGAGACGGTGTGGAAAACCAACGACGGCGTGATATCGGCCGCGTTCGGGTGGGCCCGCGCCCTCTCGGCCAAAGGCGACCGCGCGGGCGCGGTGCGCACTCTCGACGAGGTGCCCGCGACCTCCCGGCACTTCACCACCGCACGCTTGACCAGCGCGGTCACCCTGATTTCAGGTCGGTCGACGGGCGAGATCACCGAGGTGCAGATCCGCGACGCGGCCCGGCGGGTGGAAGCGCTGCCGCCCACCGAGCCGCGGGTCCTTCAGATCCGCGCTTTGGTGCTGGGCGGAGCGCTGGACTGGCTGGCCGGCAACGAGGCCAGCACCAACCACATTCTCGGCTACCCGTTCACCGAACACGGGCTGCGGCTGGGCGTCGAGGCCGCGTTGCGCAACCTGGCCCGGATCGCGCCGACCCAGCGGCACCGCTACGCACTGGTCGACATGGCCAACACGGTGCGACCCATCAGCACGTTCTAGCTGCTTGCCTCCCTCTTCCTAGCTGCTTGCCTCCCTCTTCCTAGCTGCTTGCCTCCCTCTTGCCTCGAGTGTGAATCCTGGGCGGCGACACGCCGACGCGGCCCGCCCCGTGTTCACACTGAAAGTCGTGAGTTCACACTCGATGCGGCCAACGCCGCGCGGACGCGGCCGACGATGCCGGCGGGGCGGTCCTCGGCGACCACCCTGACCACGATCCAGCCCATCCGCTCGAGCATCTCGATCCGGCGGATGTCCCTGACGTATTGGCGTCGATCCGTCCGATGCTGGTCGCCGTCGTACTCGACGGCGACCAGCTGCTCCTCCCACCCGAGGTCGAGATAGGCGAATACGGTGCCGTCCACGTCGGGCACCGGGATCTGGGTCTGCGGCCGGGGTAGGCCGGCGTCGATCAGCAGCAGCCGCAGGTAGCTCTCCCGCGGCGACTGCGCACCCGCGTCGACGAGGCCCAACGCAATCTGCAGCTGCCGCAGTCCGGGTGACCGGGGATGGCTTTCGGCGATGCGCAGCACGTCGTCGGCCTTGACACCCGTTGCGCGCGCGAGCGCGTCCAGCCGGACGACCGCCGAACGGAGGGCGCCGCGCCGGCCGATGTCGAAGGCCGTCCGCTGCGGTGTGGTGGCCGGCAACCCGTCGATGGTCTGCGTCTCGCCGTCGCGCAGCGCGTAGCGGCGGGTCACTATGCCCCGGGGCGGACGGTTGCCGGCCCCGACCAGTTCGACGGGGACGTCGTCGGGAATCCACTCGGTGCCGTGCAGCGCGGCCGCCGCCGCGCCGGCGACGGTCGCCGACCGTTTCGACCACAGCCATGCCGCGGCGATGCGCTGACAGAGGGAGGGTGGGCCGTCGTCGGGCAGGTAGACGTTCGGGAAGACCGCTCGGTGGCGCGTCCGTAGCTGGTGCCTGCTCAGCATCCCGGACGCCAATGCCTCGCTGCCGACGAACGGTTCTGCCGCATCCCGCATGCCGCGAACGATCGCACGCTCACGGGTCGGCCCGAGTACCGCTGTGCACAGGCTCGCTCAGCACGACAATGCCCGCACGCAGTCGTGCGCGATGGCCAGCTCCTCGTCCGTCGGAACCACCAGCACGGCAATCGGCGAGTCGTCGGCCGAGACACGGCGCGGGCCGTCCCCCGCGGCGAAGTTGCGCGCGTCGTCGATCACCAGGCCCAGTTCGCGCATACCGGCCAGCACGTCGCGGCGCACCGCGGCGTCGTTCTCGCCGATACCGGCGGTGAAGGTGACCGCGTCGGTGTGCCCCAGCACCGCCAAGTAGGCGCCAACGTACTTGCGCAACCGGTGGATGAACACGTCGTAGGCCAATCGGGCTGCGCCGTCGCCGGATTCGATCATCTGCGCAAGCCGGCGGAAGTCGCGCTCACCGGCCAGGCCCAGCATCCCGGACCGGTGGTTGAGCATCGACTCGATCTCCTCGACGCTCATGTGCGCGGCGCGCGACAGGTAGCCGAAGACACCGGGGTCGAGGTCGCCGCTGCGCGTACCCATCACCAGGCCCTCCAGTGGGGTCAGCCCCATCGAGGTGTCCACGGGATGTCCCCGCGCGATCGCCGACGCCGACGCGCCGTTACCCAGATGCAGCACAATCTGATTCAGCTCGCCAACCGGTCGACTCAGGAAATCCGCGGCGCGCCTGCTGACGAAGTGATGCGATGTGCCGTGGAACCCGTAGCGGCGGATCGCCCATGTCCGGGCCAGCTCGCGGTCGATCGCGTAGGTGGCCGCGGCCGCGGGCAGTTCGTGGAAAAACGCCGTGTCGAACACCGCGACGTGCGGCACGTCGGGCAGCAGCCGGCGGGCCACCTCGATTCCCCGGATCGCTGGTGGGTTGTGCAGCGGCGCAAGGGGCGAGAGCTCCTCCAGCCTCGCGATCACGGCGTCGTCGAGGACCGTGGGCCGGTAGAACGTCACGCCGCCGTGCACGACCCGGTGCCCCACGGCCGACAGCCCGCACCCGTGCAGGTCGATGCCGTTGGAGGCCAGCGTCTCGAACACCCGGCGCAGGGCCGCGTCGTGGTCGGGAATACCCGAGAACGGCTCCCCGATCCGCTCCACCTGGCCCGATACGCGGGCAACACCCGAATCGGGTTCGAGCAGCCGGTACTTCAGTGACGACGAGCCGGAATTGATCACCAGCACCAGGTGGTTAACGGTCATGGACACCCTGCGCCTGGATCGCGGTGATGGCGACGGTGTTCACGATGTCTTCGATCAGCGCGCCGCGGGACAGATCGTTGACCGGTTTGCGCAACCCTTGCAGCACCGGGCCGATCGCAATCGCGCCCGCGCTGCGCTGCACCGCCTTGTAGGTGTTGTTGCCGGTGTTGAGGTCGGGAAAGATCAGCACCGTCGCACGGCCGGCCACCGGTGAGTCGCACAGCTTCGTGGCGGCCACCGAGGGCTCCACCGCGGCGTCGTACTGAATGGGGCCCTCGACCGGCAGACCGGGTTCGCGGTGGCGCACTAACTGCGTTGCTGCCCTGACCTTCTCGACATCGACACCGGCGCCGGAGTCGCCTGTGGAGTACGACAGCATCGCCACCCGCGGCTCGATACCGAACCGGGCGGCGGTGCGCGCCGAACTGATCGCGATGTCGGCGAGTTGCTCGGCCGTCGGATCGGGGACGATCGCACAGTCGCCGTAGGCGAGCACCCGGTCGGGCAGGCACATGAAGAAGACGCTGGACACCACCGAGACGTCCGGAACGGTCTTGATGACCTCCAGCGCCGGGCGAACGGTGTGTGCCGTGGTGTGCGCGGCGCCGGACACCATTCCGTCGACCATGCCGTTGAACACCAGCATGGTGCCGAAATATGTTGCATCAAGCATACTCTCGCGCGCCTGCTCCACGGTGATTCCCTTGGTCTTGCGCAGCTCGGCGTACTGCTCGGCGAATCGTTGACGCATGCCGCTGGTGCGCGGATCGATGACCCGCGTCTCGCCCAGGTCTACACCGAGTTCGGCGCAGCGGTGCCGGATCTGGGCCTCGTCGCCCAACAGGGTCAGGTCGGCGACACCGCGCTGCAGCAGCCGCCCGGCCGAGGAAAGGATGCGGTCGTCATCGCCCTCAGGCAGCACGATGTGCCTGCGATCCGAACGCGCCTGCAGCGTCAGCCGGTGAATGAACATCTGGGGTGTGGTCACCGTGGGGATCGGAATAGCAAGCTGAGCAAGAAGATCCGGAATATCGACGTAGCGATCCATCAACTGCAGCGCGGTGTCGATCTTGCGTTGGGCGGTTGCGGTGACCCGGCCCCGGGCCGAGGCCGCCGCGCTGGCGGCGTCGTAGGTGCCCAGCGCCGTAGCGATGATCGGGAGCCGCAGCCGGAGCCCCGCGACCAGGGCCGCAATGGCGGGATGCAGCGGGAATCCGCCATTGAGCACCAGGCATGACAACGACGGAAACCCTTGGGCGGCATGCGCGCTGGCGACCGCGAGCACCACGTCCGAACGGTCGCCGGGGGTGATGACCGCCATGCCGTCGCGCAGGCGTTCCAGCACGTGGTCGGCGGTCATCCCGGCGACCATCACAGCGGTGACCTCCCGCTCGCGCAGCGACTCCTCGCCGCTGACCGGGGTCCCGGCCACGGCGCGCTCGAGTTCGGCCACCGTCGGCGCCGACAGCAGGGGCTCTTCGGGCAACACGTAGCTGCGCTGGGCGAAGGCCTGCAGCGCCTCGGCCACCGCGGCGAGTTCCGTCGGCTCACACCGGTTGGCCACCACTGCGGCGGCGTGGGCGCACTGAGCGGAGAGTTCAGCCAGCGAGACCTCGACAACGCGGGCGACCTCATCGGGGGTGCGGCCCTTGCCGCTGACCGTCAGCAGCACCGGGGCGCCGAGGTTGACCGCGATGCGCGCGTTGACCGAGAGCTCTGCGGGGCGGGCCACGTCGGTGTAGTCGCTGCCGACGATGACGACGACGTCGCAGGAGTCGGCCATCGCGTGGTATGCGTCGACGATGTCCGCGACAGCGGCGTCGCTGTCGGCGTGCCACTGCGGATAGGTCACCCCGACGCACCGCTCGTAGGGCAGGCCGGCGGTAGCGTGCCCCAGCAGCAGTTCCAGGATGTAGTCGCGGTCCTCGTTCAGACGCGTGATCGGCCGGAACACGCCGACTTTGGCGACGTTGGCGCTCAGCCGGTGCAGCAGTCCGAGCGCGATCGTCGACTTGCCGGTCTCCGGCTCGGGCGCCGCGACATAGATCGCCGAAGTCCCGGCGGCGCCGGGATGGGCAGAAGCCACCTGGGCGCCTTTCAGGCCAGCCGGCGCAGCCGGGGCGCCAGGTCCTTCTCGAAAAGCTCCAGGAAACGCCGCTGGTCGTGGCCGGGTGCGTGGAACACCAGGTGGTTCAGGCCCCAGCCGACGTAGTCCTTGACCTTCTCGACGGCCTCGTCGGGGTCCGACGCGACGATCCAGCGTTTGGCGACCTGCTCGATGGGCAGCGCGTCGGCGGCCTTCTCCATCTCGATCGGGTCGTCGATGCTGTGCTTCTGCTCGGCGGTCAGCGACAGCGGCGCCCAGAACCGGGTGTTCTCCAGCGCCAGCTCCGGATCGGGGTCGTAGGAGATCTTGATCTCGATCATCTTGTCGATGTCGTCGACGTCGCGCCCGGCGGCCGCCGCGCCGTCGGCCACCGCGGGCATCAGCTTGTCCTGGTACAGCTCCTCACCCTTGCCGGAGGTGCAGATGAAGCCGTCGCCGGCACGTCCGGCGTATTTGGCGACCGCCGGGCCGCCCGCGGCGACGTAGATCGGCACCCCGCCCTCGGGCACGTCATAGATGGAGGCGCCCTTGAGCCGGTAGTACTCGCCGTCGAAGTCGACGCGGTCGCCTCGCCACAGCTCGCGCATCAGCCGGACCGATTCGCGCAGCCGGGCGAAGCGCTCCTTGAACTCCGGCCACTCGCCGCAGTACCCGGTGGCGATCTCGTTGAGTGCCTCCCCGGTGCCCACGCCGAGGAAGACGCGGCCCGGGTACAGGCAGGCCATGGTGGCGAACGCCTGCGCGATGACGGCCGGGTTGTAGCGGAAGGTCGGGGTGAGCACCGAGGTGCCCAGCGTGATCCGCCTGGTGCGTTCGCCCACCGCGGTCATCCAGGCCAGCGAGAACGGGGCGTGCCCGCCCTCGTGCCGCCAGGGCTGGAAGTGGTCACTGACGCTGGCGCTGTCCATGCCGTGGTCTTCGGCGGCGACGGCCAGCTCGACCAGCTCGCGCGGTGCGAATTGTTCAGCGGACGCCTTGTATCCGAGTTTCAGTTCAGCCACCCGTTCTTTGTACTCCTCGTGGGGTGCGCGACGGCGCCGAGCCGGGCGCAGCGGGCCGCCACATATCAGATTTACACTCTCGGGCATGGGACGGGTGCCGACTCTTGTTCAGGTCACCGACACCGTGCACCTCGCCCGAGGCGAGGCCGTCAACTGGACGCTGGTCGCCGACGGCACCGGAGTCATGATGATCGACGCCGGCTACCCCGGTGATCGGGCGGACGTGCTGGCCTCGCTGCGCCAGCTCGGCTACCACGCCGGCGACGTGCGCGCCATCCTGCTGACGCACGCGCACATCGACCACCTGGGCTCGGCGATCTGGTTCGCCAACGAACACCGGACCCCGGTGTACTGCCACCCCGACGAAGTGGGCCACGCCAAGCGCGAATATCTGGAACAGGCTTCGGTTTTCGATGTGGCCCTGCGTATCTGGCGGCCACGGTGGGCGGCCTGGGGACTGCACGTGGCGCGCAGCGGGGGTCTGATCCGCGACGGCATCCCGTCGGCGCGGCCGTTGACCGCCGAGACGGCCGCCATGCTGCCCGGCCACCCGATCGCCATTCCCACCCACGGGCACACCGGCGGCCACTGTTCCTACCTCGTCGACGGCGTCCTGGCCAGCGGTGACGCCCTGATCACCGGCCACCCGCTGCTTCGCCATCGCGGGCCACAGCTGCTCCCGGCCGTGTTCAGCCACCGACAGCAGGACTGCCTGCGCAGCCTGAAGGCACTGGCGTTGCTGGACACCGACGTGCTGTTGCCCGGCCACGGCGACGTGTGGCGCGGCCCGATCCGCGAGGCTGCCCGGCAGGCACTGGGGCTGGAGAGCCCGTAGTCAGTCCCCCCACAGCCGGCCCCGCCGTCCGAAGCATGCCATTGCACCGCCGATTGTCACCGGAGGGTACGCAGGGTCCGACGAGCCCGCGCAGTCGGTGACGAAACGCTGGCGCAACCGCAGCAGCGGTCCGGGCGCCCACCAGTTCAGGCCACCGAACAGATGCATGAAGG
>NZ_JBMIOP010000293.1:0-9230 GCF_049197365.1 Mycobacterium sp. THU-M104 | reverse complement strand
CGCACGTCACATCGCTCGTCTTCTCGGTCCGGCCGTCGTCGCGGCGTCAGGCCTGGGCGCCTGGGCCCTGACTTCGGCCATTCCGTTCGCCGCCGCCCAGGGCTGCCCGGACGTTCAAGTGGTGGCCGCCCGCGGCACCGGGGAGGACCCCGGCCCCGGCCCCACCGTGCAGGCCTTCGTCGACAACCTGCGCCCCCGCCTGGCCGGCAAGTCACTCGACGTCTACTCGGTCAACTACCCCGCCAGCGACCAGTGGGACACCGGCACCGAAGGCGTCAAAGACGCCGGAGCACACGTGCTCTCCATGGCCCGCCAATGCCCCAACACCAAAATGGTGCTCAGCGGCTACTCCCAGGGCGCCGCCATCATGGGCTTTGTCACCTCCCCGACAGTGCCCGACGGCATCGACCCGGCCAGCGTGCCCAAACCCCTGAGCCCCGAGGTCGCCGACCACATCTCCTCGATCGTGCTGTTCGGCACCCCCAACGAGCGCGCCATGAGCTTCCTCGGCGAACCCGACGTCACCATCGGACCGCTCTATCAGGCCAAGACCATCGAACTCTGCGTCCAAGACGACCCGGTGTGCTCCGACGGGCTCAACTTCGCCGCCCACAACACCTACACCGACGACATCAGCATGATCGACAAAGGCGCCGCCTTCGCCGCCAGCCGCATCAACGGCACCCCCACCCCCCAGGCGCCACCCGCACCGGTAGGCGGCGCCGGCGGCAGCTTCGGCACCTGACACCTTCCCCGGGACACATGACAGTGTGCCGCTCGTTCGTCGAACAGATGACCGTCAGCCCCAACGACACGGACCGGGTCAACCGCCGCAACGCCGAGCGGCCCCTGTGAGCCGGTGGCCGATGGCGCCGACGATCGGTGCCCGCCTGCAGCGCCGCGAGGATCCGCCGTTGGTGCGCGGGGCCGGCACCTACGTCGGGGACCTGCGCGTGCCCGGCTGCCTGGAGGCGGCGTTCGTCCGCAGCGACGTCGCACATGGCGTGCTCACCGCCGTGGACCTGGCGCGAGCCCGACGACTGCCGCATGTGGCCGGCGCCTGGTCGCACGCCGACCTGCCGTCCCTGCCCGACACTCCGCCGATGCTGGATCCGGAGTCCGTGCGCGGGCGACCCTGGCCGGCCCTGGCGACCGGGCGGGTGCGCTACGTCGGCGAACCCCTGGCGATCGTCGTCGCCGCCGACCGCTACCTGGCCGAGGACGCCCGGGACGCCGCACGGGTCGACATCGCGCCGCTGCCGGTGCTGCTCGACCCGGCCGAGGCTGCGGGCAGCGCGGTGCGGCTGTTCCCCGGCTCCGACAATGTGGCGCTGCAACGCGACTTCGGCGAGCCGATCCAGGACGCGGTGTGGCGCGACGCGGCCGTGGTGATCCAGGCCGCCTACCGCCAACAGTTGCTCGCCCACACCTATCTGGAGGCCCGGGCGATCCTGGTGAACCCCCGCCCCGACGGCGGCATGGCGGTCTGGGCCTCGCACCAGGCGCCCCACCGGCTGCGTGCCGATCTGGCCGGCGCGTTCGGGTTGCGGCCCGACCAGGTTCGCGTCGTCGTGCCCGACGTGGGCGGGGCCTTCGGCGGGAAAAGCGAGACCTGGCCCGAATACCTGGCGGTGGTGGCGGCGGCGCGGCAGCTGGGTCGGCCGGTGCGGTGGTCGGAAGACCGTGCCGAGGCCCTGACCGGTCCCCCGCACGGGCGCGGCCAGAACCAGCGGGTCCGCATGGCCGCCGACGCCGACGGCCGCATCCTGGCCTACGAGTTGCACATCGACGCCGACGTGGGTGCCTACCCGCACACCGGCGCGATCGTGCCGATGATCTCCGCGATGATCGCTACCGGCGCCTACGCGATTCCCCGCGTGCACGTGCGCGCCCGCTCGGTCGTCACCAACACCGCGCCGACCGCCCCCTACCGGGGCGCCGGTAGACCGGAGGCCGCGTCGGCGGTCGAGCGGACCGTCGAGCTGCTGGCCCGGCGGCTCGGCATGGACCCGGCGGAGCTGCGGCGGCGCAATTTCATTGCGCCGCACGACTTTCCCTACGCCACCCCGACCGGCTTCACCTACGACAGCGGTGACTACGCGGGCGCCCTGGAGGCCGTGCTGCACGAACTGGACTACGCAGGGTGGCGCGCCGAACAGGCCGGGCGCCGCGACACCGGCGGGCGCCCGATCGGCATCGGCCTGTGCACCTACGTCGAACGCTCCGGCGTCGGTGCGGAATTCGGTGCCGTCGAGGCGTGCCCGGACGGGACATTCGTGGCGCTGTCGGGGTGCTGCGCCACCGGCCAGGGCCACGAGACGTCGTTCCCGCAGGTCGTCGCCGCCGCGCTCGACGTGGACGTCGACCGCGTGCGGCTGGTCGAACGCGACACCGCCGTGGTCCCGCACGGCACCGGTTCGTTCGCCAGCCGGTCGATGCAGATAGGTGGCGCCGCGCTGTACCGGGCGGCCGGTGACCTCATCGACACAGCCCGGCATCGGGCGGCCGAGAAATGGGCGCTGCCCGTCGACGACGTCGGGTACGGCGGCGGTGAGCTGGTCGCCGGGGACAGGCGGATGACGCTGGGCGAGCTGGCCGGGGCGGGACAGCTGCGCGCCGACGTGACCACCGCGACGCCGGAGGCGTTCCCGTTCGGCGCCTACGCCGCGGTGGTGGAGATCGATCCGGACCTCGGCGACATCACGGTGCTGCGGATCGCCGCGGTGGATGACTGCGGCGTCGCGGTCAACCCGATGATCGTCGACGGCCAGAGCTACGGCTCGGCCGTGCAGGGCCTCGGTCAGGCGCTCTACGAGGACGTGCGCTACGAACCCGACGGGACCCCCGCCGCCCGCAGCCTGCTCGACTACCTGATCCCCACGGTCTCGGAGCTGCCGTCGCTGCACTTCGCAGCGACGTGCACCCCGAATCCGAACACGCCGCTGGGCGCCAAGGGCGCCGGTGAGGCCGGGTGCATCGGGGTGCCCCCGGCGGTCGTCAACGCCGTCGCCGACGCGCTCGGCCTCGACGACCGGTCGGCGCTGCAGATGCCGCTGACCCCGTACACCTGCTGGAGGGCAGCCCGGTGAAGCCCGCGCCGTTCGACTACGTCGCCGCGCAGAGCCCCGAGGACGCGGTGGCCGCGCTCGCCGACGGCGACACCTGCGTGCTGGCGGGCGGCCAGAGCCTGGTGCTCGAGATGAACTTCCGAACCGCGCGGCCGCGGCGGCTCGTCGACATCAACGGGGTCGCCGGCTTCGGCGACCTGACCCTCGACCCGGTTGCCTTGCGGGTCGGCCCGCTGGTCCGGCATCGCGCCTTCGAGTTCGACGCGGTGCCCGGTCCCCTGGGCACGCTGTTGCGGCGGGTCGCCCGCCACATCGGCCATCCGCCCATCCGCGCCCGCGGCACGATGGCGGGCAGCCTCGCCTACGCCCACCCGGCGGCCGAATGGCCCGCGGTCGCCACCGCGCTGGACGCCGAGATCGAGCTGCGCGGCCCCGGCGAGAGTCGCGTCGTGCGGGCCGGCGCATTTTTTACCGGCCCGTTCCGCACCGCTCGGCGCCCCGACGAGCTGCTCGCCGAGGTGCGCCTGCCGCTGCTGCCGGTCGGGACCGCCGTGGGATTCGTCGAACACCGGCGGACACAGGCCGGCTTCGCGCAGCTCGCGGCGCTGGCCGCGGTCACCATCGTCGACGGCCGGGTCGTGGCCGCGTCGGTGGGATTGGTCAACGCGGCCGACCGCCCGGTGCGCGCCACGGCGGCCGAGGCGGCGCTGACCGGCCGGGCGCTCGACGACGACGCCATCGCCGAGGCCGCCCGGGCCGCCGCCGACCACGACGCCGACCCGCGCCCCCAGCCGTACGCCGACATCGCCTACCAGCGTCACGCCGTGGGCGTGCTCACCCGGCGCGCACTCACCCAGGCCCGGGACGGGGCGTGAAGGCGTGCGAATAACATTGCGGATCAACGGTGTTGACTACGCGATCGAGGTGCCGCCGCGCCGAACGCTGGCCGATGCGCTGCGGGAGGAGTGTGGGCTGACCGGGACCCACCTGGGCTGCGAACACGGCGTCTGCGGGGCCTGCACGGTGTTGGTGGACGACGAGGCGGTGCGCTCATGCCTGATGTTCGCCGTTCAGTGCGACGGCCGGGCGGTCCGCACCGTGGAGGGCCTCGCCGCGCCCGACAACTCCGACCACCCGCTGCAGGCGGCGTTCTCGGCAGAGCACGCGCTGCAGTGCGGCTTTTGCACCCCGGGCTTTCTGATGCTGGCCGCGGGCGCGCTGGAAAGCGACCCGGGCATCGCCGAGGACCCGGAGCGGCTGCGGGAGTTGCTCACCTCCAACCTGTGCCGCTGCACCGGTTACGAGGCGATAAGGCGTGCCGTCGTCAGGGCCGCCCGAGGGGGCTCGTCGCATCGCGACCGCCAGCAGTAGCGGCACAAACATCGCCGTGGTGGCGGGGGAGGCACCGACCAGATCGCAGCCGATCGTGAAGGCCACCACGGGTTTCACCGGCACACGCGAGCCTAGTCTGACGTAATGGTAGGGTTTGGGGACGGCAGGGAGCCGCCTGAGCCCTGGTGGAGTCCGCCGGACCGGCAGGGGCCGTAAGCACCTCTTGCGGCGGACTCGGCGGAACCCAGAAACGGAGATCTGCTTGACGAACATCGCCGTGCGCGACGAGCGCCGAGAGCGAGAGTTCCTGGCCCAGACGGTGGAGCTGCTGACTGCCGAGCTGGAACGCCTCACCGACTCTGTTGACACGTCTGCCAGAACCATCCGCGAGCATAAGGAACACCTGTGGGTCGCCCGGCGCGACATGGACTTTGCCGAGAAGGCCACGTTCCGGCAAGACATCAATATGGAGGTGGCCCTCGGTCAGCGGGCGGTTCTCACCCGGGAACGGGTCAAGCGGCTTCTCGACACCCCTTACTTCGGCCGGGTCGATTTCCGCGCCAACGGCGATACCGACGCCACTCCGTACTACGTCGGCGTACACCATTTCTTCGACCCAGAGACCCACGAGGTCCGGATCCACGACTGGCGGGCTCCCCTATCCAGTCTCTTCTATGACTTCGAAATGGGCGCCGCATCTTTCGAGGCACCCGAGGGCACCAAACGCGGCGAAATCATCGGCAAGCGCCAGTACAAGATCCGCGGCGGGCGCTTGGAGTACATGTTCGAAAGCGCGCTGAACATCGGTGACGATGTCCTGCAGCGGGAGTTGAGTCAGTCCACGGACGACAAGATGCACAACATCGTCGCGACGATTCAGCGCGAGCAGAACGCAGTGATCCGCAACGAGACCGCCGAGGTGCTGATCCTTCAAGGGGTAGCGGGCTCGGGGAAAACGTCGATCGCCTTGCACCGGGTCGCATTCCTGCTCTACCGCTTCAAAGACACGCTGTCGTCCGACAACGTCATGATCCTCTCACCGAACAAGGTTTTCGGCGACTACATCGCCAACGTGCTGCCCGAGCTTGGTGAGGAGCAGGTCGCCGAGATCGACTTCGACAGGATCGCCGGTACATTCCTGGCCAGCGTCACTGACTACGAGACATTCAGCGAACAGGTGGTCAATCTGCTGGACCACGTCGACGACGCCGCGGCCGAACGGATCCGGTACAAGTCCACATCCGATTTCGTCGCCTCCCTCGACGAGTGGATCGACTCTTGCACAAATGATTTCGCTCCCGCGGAAATCAAGCAGGGGACCAATCGGCTGTCCGTCGAGTGAGTCTCCGCGACGTTCGATGAGTGGCACACGCTTCCGGTCTTCGCGCGGCTTGACCGCGTGACCAACACCGCAGTGCAGGTACTCAGGAGCCAGGTGCTGGACAGGGGCCGTACGTGGTCGGCCGCCGACACCAACGGTGTCCGCAAGCAGGTTCGTGCGATGTTCCCGTACAAGAGCGCACTGAGCATTTACCGGGGCTTCTTCGCCTTCTCCTCCCGCCGTGGCCTGTTTAAACCGATGGGACGCAAGAAGATCGAACACAGTGACGTGTTTCCGCTGGTGTACACGATGATCAAGACGAACCGACTCGAGAATTACGGCCACATCCGTCACCTCATCGTCGACGAAATGCAGGACTACACACCGATCCAGTACGCGGTGTTGCGAAACCTGTTCTCGTGCAAGATGACCATACTGGGTGACTCGAACCAGTCGGTGAACCCGTTCAGCTCTTCGTCACTGCCGGTAATTCGCGGCGTCTTCCCGGAGGCCGACTGCTTGGAGCTGTCCAAAAGCTATCGCTCCACCATCGAGATCACCGATTTCGCGCAGAACATCTCCCGGAACGACATGCTCGTCCCGGTCGAGCGGCACGGCCTACCACCCCGGCTGATCGCTTGCCAAGACCGGCACAACCAGCGGGCGGAGATGCTGTCTTTGATCGGTCGGCACAAAAACGGCGATCACCATTCCCTGGGCATCGTTTGCAAAACGGTCACGCAGGCGGAAGCGTGGCATCGCGCGCTGACCGAGGCCGGTGTCGAGCTGACCCTCCTGGACTACGAGAGCACCGCGTTCGCCGGCGGCATCGTTATCACCTCCGCACACCTCGCCAAGGGACTGGAGTTCGACGCGGTGATCGTCCCGCAGGTGGACGACGATAATTACGCCAGCGAGATGGACCGGTGCATGCTCTACATCGCCTGCACCCGGGCCATGCACGAACTGCACCTGATCCACGATGGAGCTCTCTCACGCTTCTTGCGCTTCACCCGCGAGCCAGAAGATTCCGCGCTCGCGCAGGACTGGTGATCCTCCCGTCCGAAGCCGCGGTCGCTAACGCCGATTCCGGTGGCGGCGCCGCGGACTGTCCGGGCGCCCCCTTCGTCCTCGGCTGCGGAAGGGGACGCAGCTGCAAACCGCGGCAGTGCGTGGGACAGGCCGCGCCAATCAACCCTTGGCGAGGGTGAACTGTGCGATGTCGGTGTAGCCCTCACGGAAAAGATCGGCGCAACCGGTCAGGTACTTCATGTAGCGGTCGTAGACCTCCTGGGACTGGATCGCGATGGCCTCGTCGCGGTGCGACTCGAGTGCGCCCGCCCACGTGTCCAGGGTGCGGGCGTAGTGCAGGCGCAGCTGCTGGACCCGCGTGACGGCGAATCCCGCGGCACCCGCGTGGTGCTTGACGGTCTTGGCGTTGGGCAGGTCCCCGCCCGGGAAGATCTCGTCCATGATGAACTTCATGAACCGGATCTTGGTCATGGTGAGGGGCAGTCCGCGCTCGGCGAACTCCTCGTCGCTGGGCTTGATGATGGTGTGCAGCAGCATCACGCCGCCGGCGGGCAGCGCCTCGTAGGCCATCGTGAAGAAGTCGGTGTAGCGGTCGCGCCCGAAGTGCTCGAAGGCCCCGATCGACACGATCCGGTCCACTTTGCCGCCGAATTGCTCCCAACCCTGCAGGAGTACCTGCTTGCTGCGCGCCGAGGGATGCTTGTCGAGGCGTTGTCGCACGTGCGCCTGCTGGTTGCGGCTCAGGGTCAGGCCGATCACGTTGACGTCGTAGCGCTCGAGCGCGCGGATGATCGTGGTGCCCCAACCGCAGCCCACGTCGAGCAGCGTCATGCCGGGCTCCAGCCCCAGCTTTCCCAGCGACAGGTCGATCTTGGCGAGCTGCGCCTGTTCCAGGGTCATGTCGTCGCGCTCGAAGTAGGCGCAGCTGTAGGTCTGGGTCGGATCCAGGAACAACCGGTAGAACTCGTCGGAGAGGTCGTAGTGGGCCTGCACGTCCTCGAAATGCGGTTCCAAGCCGGCGGTTTCGTTACGTTCTTCGGGCAACTAACACCTCGGATTTCGTATCGGCTACCACAGCGTGCGGTCGACACGGACCGACGCGCTGTCGTGCTATTGTATCTGGCCGATTCGCCTGGGGCCCCAGGCTGGCGACGGGGTGGCCGGAGCGGCGGTTGCCGCGACCCTGGCGCGCGACCCCGCTCTTGAACGGGAAGCGCTTCCTCTCGATGTTTCCTGGTTGGCGGGCATGGGGAACCTCTAGCAGCGACCCGTGCTGATCCCCGATTCAGGAGCAGACTTCTTCGTGCCTGAAGCGATCCGACTCGAACCGGTAAGCCACGTGGCCGTCAATGCCGCCTGGGTGGCCGGCGCCATGGCGGTCGCCTACGGCGTCGGGATGGCGCTGTCGTGGCTGTTGCAGCGCATCAAGGGCCGCAGCGCAGTCATCGACGACATCGACGAGCTGACGCGGGGTCCGGTGCGTGCGACCCTGATGATGATCGCGGCCAAAACCGCGGTACACCACGTGTTGCAACCGTCTTCGGCGTGGCGGGATGGCGTCGACCACCTACTGGTGATCGCGCTGATGACGACCAACACCTGGCTGTTCGCCAGCCTGATCCTGGTCGCCGAACGGCGCGCGATCGCAAGCTTCGCCGGTGGCGACAAGGCGATGACCGACGCCGACCGACGCCGCCGCAAGGTCCGGACCCAGATCACTCTGCTGCGCCGGCTGGTTGTCGCCCTGGTCGTGGTGTTCGGCCTCGCGTCGGTGCTGATGACCTTTCCGGCCTTCAGCAACATCGGCAAGACGCTGTTCGCGTCCGCCGGGCTGTTGTCCGTGGTGGCAGGCCTGGCCGCGCAGACGTCCCTGGGGGCGGCGTTGGCCGGGATCCAGATCTCCTTCTCCGATGCGATCCGCGTCGGCGATGTCGTGGTGGTCGAAGGCGAATGGGGCCGCATCGAAGAGATCACGCTGACCTACGTGGTCGTGCACATCTGGGATGAACGGCGGCTGGTGCTGCCGTGCACCTACTTCATCAAGACGCCGTTCCAGAACTGGACCCGCAACGCCACCGCGCTGCTGGGCACCATCCACGTCGATGTCGATTTCACCGTGCCGCTGGACGCCATGCGCGCCGAGTTGGACCGCCTGCTGCGCGCCGACGAACTCTGGGACGGCCGCTCCGGCGTACTGCAGGTCATCGATGCGGTGGACGGCTCGGTGCGGGTGCGCATCCTGGTCAGCGCCGCCGACGCGGGTTCGCTGTTCGACCTGCGATGCCATGTCCGCGAAGGCATGGTCACCTGGCTGCAGCGAACCCAGCCGGGGGCGTTGTTGCGCCACCGACTCGAACACGCCACCGCCCGTGCCCTGGAAGGGCCCGACGGCGCCCATGACGCGCCCATCCGAGAGCGCTGACGGCAAAAAGTTCGCCGATCATTCTGCAGCAGAACGTCTTCGGAGATCCGGTCGC
>NZ_JBMIOP010000292.1:0-45435 GCF_049197365.1 Mycobacterium sp. THU-M104 | reverse complement strand
AAGTAGCGCTGAGCACAGTCTCGACGCCGCCAGCGCAGACTCGGCACCCGCGGCGTCTGGTAACAACCCCCGACGAACTTACGGGCGAGACCACTAGTCGTGCGGGGCGGTGGTGCTCTGGTTCTTCGGCGTGCGCATCGCCGCCCAGAACCGCGCGGCCTCCCGGATCGACTCCTCGACCGGGCGCGGCTGCCAACCCAGTTCGCGCTTCGCCTTGCCGCTGTCGACGGGGGCCTCGGCGCGCATCATGCGCACCGAGGCGAGGCTGAGCTCGGCGTCCTTGCCGCTGAGCCGGGCCCGCAGGCTGCCCAGCGCGGCCATCGCGTAGAGCACGGGCACCGACACCGAGCGCCGCGGCGGCGGCACCCCGGCCTCGTCGGCGGCGATCCGCACGACGTCGTCGAGCGCGATCATCTTCTCCGAGATCAGGTAGCGCTCGCCGATGCGACCGCGTCCGGCGGCCAGGATCATGGCCGCCGCGGCGTCGTCGACACCGACGACCTCGAGCGCGATGCCGTTCATCAGGAAGGGCAGCTTGCCGAACACCGCGCCCGCGATGAACGCGCCGTGCGGGGTGCGGCCCCAGTCGCCGCTGCCGTAGGTCGTCGAGACGCACATCGCCACCGCGGGTAGCCCGGCCTCAGCGACATAGCTCATCACCAGGTCCTCGGCCTGCACGCGGGACTGGACGTAGGGCGTCAGACCCCGCGCGGCGATCACGTCGTCCTCGGTGGCCACGTGCCCGTGGCGCCGGCCCACCGTCGCGTAGGTGCTGGTGAAGACGAACCTGCGCAGGTCGGCTGTGGCGGCGACGTCGAGGACGTTGCGCAGTCCTTCGACGTTGGTATGAAACAGCGGTGAGGGGTCGCGCAGCCACGCGCGGGTGTCGACGACGCAGTGGTAGACGTCGTCGACGCCGTCCATGGCCTGCTGCAGCGTCGCGGTGTCGAACACGTCGCCGTGAAAGCGGGTGAGCTCGAGGTTGTCGATGGCGCGGGTGTTGGCGTTCGGGCGCACCATCGCCCGGACATCGTTGCCCTCGGCGACGAGCAGGCGGGTGACATGGGAGCCCAGGAAGCCGTTGGCGCCGATCACCAGCTTCGGTTTGGCGCTCACCGGCGGTCTGCGTTCTGCCGCATCCAGCGCGCGGCGTCCTCGTCGAGGGTGCCCAGGGCCTGCGCCTTGCGGCACCACGTCATGCCGGCCTTCAGGAAGCGCAGCGGGTTGTAGATGTCTTCCTGACGGCACCACTGGCCGTCGCCGGCGTAGGTGACGATGGAGATGTTGGTGGCGCTGATGACGGTCCCGTCGCCGGGGTCGCGCATCGGGTTGTCCAGCTCGCAGATGACCCGGCCCGTCGACTCGTCGACGACCGACCACAGCGAGGGGAACGCGACCATGTGGCTGCCCGGGAACGTGGTCATCGTCCGCTGGATCCAGGTGCGGACCTCGTCGCGGCCGCGCATGGTGCCCATCGCGTGCTCGATGTAGTCCACGTCGGGGGTGTACTGCTCGACCCAGGCGTCCCAGTCCCGCGTCTCGGCGGCGCGGGCGACCCTCGCCTCGAACGTGTCGAAGGCGGCCGACAGCTCGGCCCGGGAGAATTCACGCGTGGTCACGAAGGCTTCTTCGCGCCGTTGCACGTCATCGCCGGAGTGTAACCTGGGCAAGGTTATCGGTTCCCGAGGAGCGCAAGCCCAAGGAGGACAAGCTATGGCGACCGAAAGGGCGATACTCGCCGGCGGCTGCTTCTGGGGCATGCAGGACCTGATCCGCAAGCAGCCCGGCGTCGTCTCCACCCGCGTCGGTTACACCGGCGGCGACGTCGCCAACGCCACCTACCGCAACCACGGCACCCACGCCGAGGCGATCGAGATCGTCTACGACCCCGCCGTCACCGACTACCGCACCATCCTGGAGTTCTTCTTCCAGATCCACGACCCCACAACGAAGAACCGCCAGGGCAACGACCTGGGCCCCAGCTACCGCTCGGCCATCTTCTACCTCGACGACGAGCAGCAGCGGATCGCGCAGGAGACCATCGCCGACGTCGATGCCTCGGGCCTGTGGCCGGGCAAGGTCGTCACCGAGGTCAGCCCGGCCGGCGACTTCTGGGAGGCCGAGCCCGAGCACCAGGACTACCTGCAGCGCTACCCGCACGGCTACACCTGCCACTACGTGCGCCCCGGCTGGACGCTGCCGCGCCGGGCCACCGCCGACCGGTAGGTCCATCGGCTGGCGCCACGCTCAGCGCCGGTGCACCACCACCCGCCCGCCGTCCTTCGGCGTGAACGCGACACCGCGCGAGTGCCAGCGCTCCCCGGGTGCGGTCGTCGTCTCGACAGTGAAGTGACGCAACGCCGTTCGCAGCACCACGTCCATCTCCATGTTGGCGAACGCGGCACCCACGCACCGGCGGGTGCCGCCCCCGAACGGGATCCAGGCGGCTGCCGGCGGCTTGTTGCCCAGATACCGCTGCGGGTCGAAGCGCTCGGGGTCGGGGAACACCTCGGGATTGCCGTGGATCTGCGAAATGCACACCAGAATCGAGTTTCCCTGCGGGATAACCCATTCGCCGAGCTGGTAGGTCGGCGGGTAAACGCGGCGGGCGGCGAAGTCGATGACGGTGCGGACCCGCTGCACCTCGAGGATCGCGGCCTGGCGCAGCTCGTGGCCGCCGGCGTCGGCTTCCTCGACCAGCGCCCGCAGCACGTCGGGGTGCCGGCTCAACCGCTCGAACGCCCAGCCCAGCGTGGCCGCGGTCGTCTCGTGCCCGGCAGCCAGCAGCGTGAGCAGCTCGTCGGCGATGTCCTTGCGCGACATGACCGAGCCGTCCTCGTAGGTGCTGCGCAGCAGCAGCGCGAGCACGTCGGTCCGCTCAGCGAAGTTCGGGTCCGCGCGCTCGGCGTCGATCAGTCTGTCGATGATCACGTCGTAGCGGCGGCGCCACTCCCGCAGCCGCCCCCACGGGCTGTAACGGCCATAGGTGCGTCGGGGTTTCGGCAGCGCCGCCAACCGCGAGCCCAGCGTGACCCACGGCGGGATGAGCCGGCGCAGCTCGTCGAGTTCGGCGCCCTCGGCCCCGAACACCGCGCGCAAAATGGCGTTGAGGGTGATCCGCATCATCGCGGGCAGCGTCGCGAACGGCGCACGCTGCGGCCAGTCCGCGATCTCGCGCAGCGTCTCTTCTTCGATGATGCTCTCGTAGTTCTTCATGCTCTTGCCGTGGAACGGCGGCGCCAAAAGCCGCCGCCGCTGCCGGTGGTCGTCGCCTTCGAGCGCGAACACCGATCCGGAACCGAACAGCCGGCTCAGGTTCGGCTGGATGTTGCCGAGCACCTCGGGGCTGGTGGTGAAGACCTGCTTGGCCAGCTGCGGATCGCTCACCACCACCGGGCGGCCGTAGATCGGGATGGGCACCGTGAAGACCCGGCCGTACCGGCGCGTCAGTCGGTTGATCATCGGCCGCCGGCACGTGGCGAACGCCAGGGCCTGCACCATCGCCGGCAGGCGCGTCGCCGGAGGTAGCCGCACGGCCGGGGATGCTTCGGTGACCACTTCGCTCATGCGCTGCTCCCAACCCTGGCTTACCCCCGCGGGGTGGTACCGCCATGTACCGCAGGTCTTTCCGGTGACGGTACTTTGTGGTACCACTTCCTGACAAGGGTGTCGCACTCACCGAAAGGGGCGCCGGCCGTGACCTCAGCATTGACGGCGGTGGCCGGCCACGCGGTACCCGACCCGCGGGCGCGGGCCGATCCCTTCCGGCTGCGGCTGCTCGAGGGCCTCGCCGCCTCGATCGACGAGCGCGGCTACCGCGCCAGCACCGTCGCCGACATCGTCCGCAACGCCCGCACGTCCAAACGCACGTTCTACGACCGGTTCACCAGCAAGGAAGCCTGCTTCCTGGAACTGCTGCAGGTCGAGAACGAGAGGCTCGGGCACGGCATCGCCGCGGGCGTCGACCCCGAGGCCGACTGGCATCTGCAGATCCGCCAGGCCGTCGAGGCCTACGCCGCACACATCGAGTCCCGGCCCGCCCTCACCTTGAGTTGGATCCGCGAGCTGCCGTCCCTCGGGGCGATCGCCCGGCCCGTGCAGCGCCGCGGAATTCAACTGCTCTCCGACCTGCTGATCGACCTCAGCGCCAGCCCGGGGTTCCGCCGCGCCGACCTGCCGCCGCTGACCGGGTCGCTGGCCGTGATCCTGTTGGGCGGGCTGCGCGAACTGACCGCCCTGGCGATGGAGGACGGGCGGCCGGTCCGCGATGTCGTCGAGCCCGCCGTCGACGCGTCCATAGCCCTGCTCGGTCCACGCGGCTGAGACGACTGGCCCGCTAAGCTGGGCGCAGTCCCCTCATCCCCCTGGAGGCCCGCCATGCGGTTATCGACCCGGAACCAGCTCCAAGGCACCATCGCCGAGGTCAACCTCGGCAGCGTGATGGCGATCGTGAAAGTCAAACTCGACGGCGGGGAGCAGATCGTCACGTCGTCGGTGACCAAGGACGCCGCCACCGACCTCGGCCTCGCGGTCGGCCAGCCCGCGACGGTGTTCATCAAGTCCACCGAGGTCACGATCGGCGTCGAGTGACGCCGCGGCTCTCCGCCACCCTTCGCGACACATAAACCACACACACGACACGCCGAAACCCGGCGCAGTGGTTTATGTTTCGTCGCTCATAAACGTGCGCATAAACGTGCGCAGCCGGCCCTGGCGACCGTAGCGGCTACGCCAGGAACCGCTCGACGTGCGGCGCGAAGCGCGCCCGCAGATCGTCCTCGTCGAGCCCGAACATCTCCGCGGACGTCTCGACGGTGCCCAACCGGCCCCGCCGGTGCCCGTCGAGGTAGCCGGCGATCGCCGCGCGCCTCCCAAGTGCACGGCTCGCCGGCCAGGGCGTAGACCCGCTCGGCGACACCGAGTTCGTCGGCCACGAAGTCGTCGAAGCGGACGTCGACGGAACGGTCCGGGCCGACGGTTTCGCGATCGCGCACCAACGCGGTCAGCAACCGCTCGAGCCGGTCGACCCACGAGGCCGCGATCCGCTGCACCGGCACCGGCGAGCGATGCATCCGCGCGGAATGGGTGATCATCGCGATCATCGACAACAGAACCGGGTCGCGGTGGGTGAACACCACGATGCTGTCGGGAAAGACCCGGTCCAGCACCGGCACCTGCTCGAGGTGCTGCGGCGACTTGAGCAGCCAGCGCCGCCCGCCGCACAGGAACTGCATCGCCCGCAGCTGGGTGGCCAGATACCGCCAGATACCGGTAGTGCGGGGTCTGGTCGTGGGTCAGGTAGTACTCGCGCCAGCGCGGCACCTCGGCGAGCGTCTCGAACAACATCGTCGAGAAGTCGTTGGCCAGCAGCTGGATCTCTTCGTGCACGTGGTCGGTGGTCATCTCGTGCATGAGTGCGAAATGCGGCATCACGGTGTTGATCGGCGCCACGGCGACATCCATCCGGGCGCGCCGCGGATCCGGCTCCGCACCGGCTTCGGACGGCAGGGGGAACGGTTCGATGCTCTCCCAGTACGGCACTGGTACGGAAGGTGGGCGCCGCCGCCAGCACGTTGTGCAGGTGGGTGGTGCCGGTGCGGGGCAGCCCGGCGATCACCACCGGCGGCTGCAGGTCGATGTCGTCGATCTCGGGGTCTCGGCGCAGCAGGTCGGCCAGCAGCAGCCGGTTCTTGAGCAGCTGCAGCAGCTGGCTGGAGAAGTTGACGACGCCCGCCTCGTGCAGGCCGTCGAGGTCGCGCAGCGCCGCCAGGTAGACGTCGACGCGCTCGCGGTAGTCGTCGAGGCCGAAGTCGTGCAGGCCGGTGTCGGCGCTGGCCTGGGCGTGCCGCGCTGCGGCATCCAAGGCGCCCGACGCGCCCTCCGAGACGAAGCTGGTGCCCAGCCAGCCGTCGGCGACCCGGCCCGTCAACCGCAGCATCGCCGGTGACAGCGCGGCCAGGTAAACCCCGATGGCGTGTTCGGCCCGCGTCGACAACCGCATCGGCACCGCCTCACCGCCGGGGCGCGGGATCTGAAACTCGCTGCCGGCGTAGGCGATCTTGCCACCCGCGAACCACTGTCGCACGATGTCGACGGTCTCGGCGATGCGGGCCAGCGGCCGGCCGAACGCGACACCGTGCAGGCCCTCGATCACCTGCGGGCCGGACGCGCCCAGCCCGAGCAGGAACCGCCCGCCCGACAGGTTCGACAGCGTGATCGCAGTCCGGGCGAGAAGAACCGGCGAGCGGGTCCCCGCCTGCAGCACACCGGAGCCCAGCAGCATGTGGTCGGTGCGGGCGGCCAGGTAGCTCAGCGCCGACGCCGCGTCAGCGCCCCACGCCTCGGCGACCCAGCACACGTCCGCACCCAGCTTCTCCGCCTCGACGGCGAACGCGGCGACGTCGGCGACCTCATCAGCGGCACCGGACAGCTCGACCGTCGTCGCGGTCCGCATCACGTCACCGCACCCCGTGCTCGGCCAGCCTCTTGATCGCCGACAGCGTCTTGTTGATCGAAGCCTCGAACTCCCGCAGCCGCACGAAGACGATCTTCTGCTCCTTGTCGGGCATCGACTCGATCGCGAGCGACAGACCCGAGCGCCCGGGCCCCAGCTGCGCCCAGTAGTGCAGCAAGGTCCCGCCGTCGCGCGGGGTCAGCCGGAATCGCCAAGTGGCCGCCGGAGCATCGGGTTCGCCGACCGCCCAGGCGAATTCGTGCGGCTCGTCGCAGGACACGATCGCCGACGTGCTGGTCCAGCGCCCGAATGCCTGGTGTTCGTTGTGGCCGGCGAAGCGGGCACCGACGCGCGGGCCGTCGGCGCCCTCGGCCCACTCCACCGACTGCAGCTCGTCGCTCAGTGTCGGCATCAGATTGATGTCGCAGACCAGGCTCCAGACGCGGGCCGGGGTGGCGTCGATCCACGTCGACGCCTCCACCGTCGGTCGGTCCGCGTACCGCGCGCCGGTCCATTCCATGCCGACCATTGTCCCCCGGCAGCAGCCGAATGGGGGCCCGCGGACCGAATCGAGGCCGCGCCCAGTGCTATCCGTTACCGGGCGGGCACGCGGTGAGTGCAGGCTCGACGGCCGGTCACGCCGCGACCGGGACCCGCTCGGCCGGCGTGCGGGCCCGGTCGTTCCCCAGCACCGAGTCCGGCACGGTGAGCTTGACGATCTTGCGCACGACGGTCCCGAACTGGCGCAGCAGCGGTCCGCGGTTGTACGGGACGCCGTAGCGCTGGCAGATCTCCTGCACCTCCGGCGCGATCTGGGGGTAGCGGCGCGCCGGCATGTCCGGGAACAGGTGGTGCTCGATCTGGTGCGACAGGTTGCCCGACAGCAGGTGGAAGAGCGTACCGCCGGTCAGGTTCGCCGAGCCGAGGACCTGGCGGAGATACCACATGCCGCGGGACTCGTCCTTGGTCTCCTCGACGGTGAATTCCTGCGTGCCGTCCGGGAAATGGCCGCAGAAGATGATCATGTACGACCAGACATTGCGCATCAGGTTCGCCGAGAGGTTGCCCGCGAACACGAACGGCGCGAACGGCCCGGCCAGCAGCGGGAAGGCGACGTAGTCCTTGAGTGTCTGGCGGCGGGTCTTGCGCCAGATCTCGCGCAGGACCTCGCGCTTGTCGGCAAGACGGATCTCGCCGGCGCGGATGCGCTCGCTTTCCAGTTCGTGCAGCGCGACGCCGTACTGGAACAGCACCATCAGCAGGAACGCGTAGAGCGGGTTACCCAGGAAGTAGGGCTCCCACGGCTGGTCCTCGCTCATCCGCAGGATCCCGTACCCGATGTCGCGGTCCATGCCCACGATGTTGGTGTAGGTGTGATGCATGTAGTTGTGCGAGTGCCGCCACTGGTCGGCGGGGCAGGCGGTGTCCCACTCGAAGGAGCGGCCGGAGATCGCCGGGTCGCGCATCCAGTCGTACTGGCCGTGCATGACGTTGTGGCCGATCTCCATGTTGTCGAGGATCTTCGACAAGCCCAGCATCGTCGTGCCCACCGGCCAGGCCGGGGGCAGGAACAGCGACGCGCGGCCGCCGACCTCCAGCACGCGCTGGACCTTGATGACGCGGCGGATGTAGTCGGCGTCCTGTTGTCCGAGGTCGGCCATGACGCGGTCCCGGATGGCGTCGAGTTCGCGGCCGAAGGCCTCGGCCTGCCCCGGAGTCAGCGTGATCGTGTTCTGTGACATGACATTTCTCCCGTGGGGTCGTGTGTGTAGTTGCTAGAGCGCGATGTCGACGTCGCCGAGTGGGACGGAGACGCAGATCTGCACGTCGTCGTCGGGGACGGTCGAGACCGCGCCGGTGATCAGGTTGCGCACGGTGCCGGCGGTCTTGCGTCGGGTGCAGGTGTGGCAGATGCCCATCCGGCATCCGCTGGCCGGCGCCAGACCGGCCGACTCGGCCTGCTCGAGCAATGTACGGCCGTCGTCGAAAACGCCGATGGCGCTGTCAGAGAATGTGATTCGCCCGCCCAACGGCGCCCCGAGTGCCGGCGCCCCGAGTGCCGGCGGCACGAAGCTCTCGGCGTAGACGTTGTCGCCGCAGTGCTCACGAACCGCCTCGACCAGTGCGGCCGGGCCGCAGACGAACACCGCATCCGGTGCCGTCATGGCGGCGGCGAGGTGTTTCTGCCCGCAGCGGCCGGTGAGCTCACCCCCGCCGGACCGGGTGTAGCCGTGCAGCACCCGGACGCCGGGCAGCGCGGCCAGCTCGTCGCGGTAGCACGCCTCCGCGGGGGTGCGTGCGTAGTGGACGAACGCGACCTCGGCGCCGGGCGTGCCCGGGTGCCCCTCGGCGACCAGGGAGCGCAGCATCGCCATGACCGGCGTGATGCCGCTGCCGCCGGAGACGAACAGGATTCGCCGCGGCCGCCGCTCCGGCAGGACGAAGTCGCCACCGACCCCGGTCACGCCGACGACCATGCCGCGGCGGGCGCGGTGGTAGAGATAGTCCGACACCAGCCCGCCGTCGTGACGACCGACGGTCAACTCGAGGTTGGCCGCGCCTTCGGCGTTGGCCGGTGAGTAGCAGCGGGTGTGCCGGCGGCCTTCGATCTCGACGGTGAGGTTGACGTACTGACCGGCCTTGACGGTGTGGGCGGTGGTGAAGGCCGCGTTCGGGGCGAGCGTGAGGGTGACGCTGCGCGGGGTCGTCCGGCGCGCGTCGACGACCTTGGCGCGGGCTTCTCCCCGCGTCCAGGTCGGCGCCACCAGCTCGGTGTACCGGTCGACGCCGTGCGGACCTGTGAGCAGATCCAGAAGGTCGGAACCCAGAACCCGCGTCCGGAAGGCCCGGGCGAGGGTTCCACCGGAGGTGTGCGTGCTTTGAGTGAACATATGTACACGATGTTGCCGACAAGAGCAGCGCGTCAAGAGTTGGAATCCTCGCTGTGTTAGGGTTCACACAGTGAACAGCCGTACACCCGGGTCACGGTCACGGGGTTCTGGACGCGAGCGCTCCCGCGACAGCCGCTCGCGCGAGGAGCGCAAGGAGGCCACCAGGCGCGCCATCATCGACGCGGCGCTGACGTTGCAGCAGGACCGCAACTTTTCCAGCCTCAGCCTGCGCGAAGTCACCCGGGAGGCCGGGATCGTTCCGACCGCCTTCTACCGTCACTTCGAATCGATGGAGGCACTCGGTCTGGTGCTGATCGACGAGTCGTTCCGCTCGCTGCGCGACACCCTGCGCGCCGCGCGCGCCGGCAAGCTCGACCCCAACCGGGTGATCGAATCATCAGCGGAGATCCTGATCGCCAGCGTCGCCGAACGGCGCGAACACTGGCGCCTGATAGGCCGCGAGCGAAACAGTGGGCTGAGCGTGATGCGTTACGCCATCCGGACCGAGATCCGTTTGATCACATCCGAATTGGCGACCGACCTGGCGCGTTTCCCGGGACTTCACGACTGGAGCACCGAGGACCTCAACGTGTTGGCAACGTTGTTCGTCAACGCCATGATTGCCATCGCCGAGGCGATCGAAGACGTCCAGAGCAGCGAAGCGTTCGAAGACATCCGACGGGTCGCCGTCAAACAGCTGCGGATGATCACCGTCGGAGCAGCCGGCTGGCGCGGCGCACCCTGACGCACGCGCCGCGCAGAATCTTAAGAAGAACCTAAGACTTCGAGTGAATTCCTGACTTTCGTTGATTGCTCACTTCCGCAGCGCTACCGTTCGACCGGGGAGATTAAACGTTGGAATCAGGGGGGCCAGATGTCTTTTGTCATCACAGTTCCGGAAGAAGTCACCATCGCGGCTACGGATTTGGCCGCCCTGGGTAGGACGATCAATTCGGCCTATACGACGGCGAGCGCACCCACGACCGGGGTTTTGGCGGCGGCCCACGATGAGGTGTCGACGGCGATCGCCTCGGTGTTTTCCGGGTTCGGATCCCAATTCCACTCGCTGGGCACCCAGGCTGCGGCATTCCATGCGCAGTTCGTGCAGGCCCTCAACGGCGGTGCCGCCACCTACGGCGCCACCGAAGCCGCCAATACCAACCCGCTCTCGGCGATCAATGCGTTCTTCCTTCAGGAGACCGGACGCCCGCTGATCGCCAACGGCGCCGCCGGAATCACGGTCGACGGGCGCGGTACCGCAGGCGGGGATGGCGGGTGGCTTTGGGGCAATGGCGGCAACGGCGGCGAAAGCACCGTCGCTGGCGTCGCCGGTGGGGCCGGCGGGGCGGGCGGCCTGATCGGCAACGGCGGCACCGGCGGCGAAAGCACCACTCTCGGCACCGGTGGCGTCGGCGGCCTCGCCGGCCTATTCGGCAACGGCGGCAACGGCGGCACGAGCACTCTCGGCACCGGCGGGGCTGGCGGGGATGCCTTCTTGTTCGGCATCGGCGGCACCGGCGGGAACGGCGTCACCGGTGGGATGGGCGGCACCGGCGCATCACTGATATCCGTGGGCGGCCAAGGCGGCGACGGCAGTAGTGGCGTCGGCGGCGCCGGCGGTGACGCAGCCGGCCTGTTCAGCCTCGGCGGCCACGGCGGGGCCGGGATCGTCGGCGGGGATGGCGGTGACGCGGCGGGCCTGTTCACCGCCGCGGGCGGGGCCGGTGCCGCGGGCGCTGCCGGCGGCAACGCGTACGGCCTGTTCAGCCTCGGCGGCCTCGGCGGGGCTGGCGAGTCCGGCGGCAACGCGTACGGCCTGTTCAGCCTCGGCGGCCACGGCGGGGCCAGCGGATCCGGCGGCAACGCGGGCGGTGTGTTCAGTTTCGGTGGCCACGGCGGTGCCGGCACTTCGGGTGCCGTCGACGGCGGAGACGGCGGGAACGCAGACGGCCTACTTGCCATCGGTGGCAATGGCGGGGCCGGCGTCGACGGCGGGACAGGCGGGACCGGCGGCAGTGCCGAGGGCCTGTTCGCATTCCCGGGCGCGAACGGCGCCGACAGGACAAGCTCGGCTGACAACGGCGCGAGCGGCGCCACCGGCAACATCCTTACAGATGCGCTCACGGGCTTGGTGTAAATGCCCAGCTACCACTACTCACTTATCTGCTGCCGTAAACGAATCAGCTGTCAGTGGTCGCCGACTTGTTTTCGGTGTGATTTGTGAAGTTCTTGTGGCCTAGGGAATGTGCCGCCTTGATGTTGCATTGATTCGGGTCGCAGTCTGCGAACTGATAACGAGGTTCAATGCAATTCAAACGCGCGTCTTATAAGAATTTCCACCCGAATCGATTCGCGGCCCAGGCCCAGATAGCTTGACGGGCCGGAGTTCGCTATGCGCGGGCCGACCATCACATCGCCTCCCCGCAAAAAGTTCTCGATGTCTACTCGATTGCTTTTCTGCACTCTGCCCAGGGAGACCGCGTCAGAGCCGTCGCGGTCCACGGCACCGACGTCCTACCGAAGCTGCACCAGGCGAATAGTTCCGTGCCGATGGCGAGCGCCTCCGATTAAGCTGGTGGCGCTTCATCGACGAGTCCGGTGCAAGGCGGCGCCGGGGAACGGGTGACCACGATGTGGGACTTCGAAACAGACCCCGAGTACCAGGCGAAGCTGAACTGGGTCGAGAAATTCATGGCCGACGAGCTGGAACCACTCGATCTGGCGCCGCTGGATCCCTACGACAAGAAGAACGACGAGACGATGGCGGTCCTGCGGCCATTGCAGCAGCAGGTGAAGGACCAGGGGCTGTGGGCGGCGCATCTGCGGCCAGAACTCGGCGGCCAGGGTTTCGGCCAGGTCAAGCTCGCGCTGCTCAACGAGATCCTCGGGCGTTCCCGCTGGGCGCCGTCGGTGTTCGGCTGCCAGGCGCCCGACTCCGGTAATGCCGAAATCCTGGCACTGTTCGGCACCGAGGAGCAGAAGGCCCGCTACCTGCAACCACTGCTCGACGGCGAGATCACCTCTTGCTACTCGATGACCGAACCCGAGGGCGGTTCGGACCCCGGGCAATTCGTCACCGCCGCGACCCGCGACGGTGACGACTGGGTGATCAACGGGGAGAAGTGGTTCTCCACCAATGCCAAGCACGCGTCGTTCTTCATCGTCATGGCCGTCACCAATCCCGAGGCTCGCACCTACGACAAGATGTCGCTGTTCATCGTCCCGTCCGAGACACCGGGCATCGAGATCGTGCGCAACGTCGGGGTGGGTGGCGAATCGGCCGAGCGTGCCAGCCATGGCTACGTCCGCTACAACCACGTTCGGGTGCCGGGCGATCATGTGCTCGGCGGTGAAGGACAGGCCTTCATGATCGCGCAAACCAGGCTGGGCGGGGGCCGCATCCATCACGCGATGCGCACGATAGCGTTGGCGCGCAATGCGTTCGACATGATGTGCGAGCGCGCCGTGTCCCGCAAGACCAGGCACGGTCGGCTCGCCGACTTTCAGATGACCCAGGAGAAGATCGCCGACAGTTGGATTCAGATCGAGCAGTTCCGGCTGCTGGTGCTGCGGACCGCCTGGCTGATCGACAAGCACCACGACTACCAGAAGGTGCGCCGCGACATCGCCGCGGTGAAGGTCGCCATGCCACAGGTGCTGCACGACGTCGCCCAGCGGGCCCTGCACCTGCACGGAGCACTCGGGGTCTCCGATGAGATGCCGTTCGTCAAGATGCTGGTCGCCGCGGAGTCGCTGGGCATCGCCGACGGGGCGACCGAGTTGCACAAGATGACCGTGGCCCGCCGAACGCTACGCGAATACCAGCCGGTGACAACGCCTTTCCCGTCCACGCACATCCCGACCCGGCGCGCCGAGGCGCAGGCCCGACTGGCCGAACGCATGGAACTCTCGATCGCCGAATTCTGATCCGGCGCCGGCGCATCGACCTCGCGACACATAAACCTCTGCGACGACACGCCGCGAAGCGCCGCAATCGTTTATGTTTCGCGGGAGTCAGGAGACGGGGAGTCAGGAGATGTAGCGGACGATGCTCTCGGCCACGCAGGCCGGCTTGGGCGAGCCCTCGATCTCGACGGTGGTCGACACTGTCGCCTGGGCGGCACCGTCGCCGAGATCGTCGACGCTGACCAGTGAGCTGTGCGCGCGCACCCGGGAACCCACCGGGACCGGGGCGGGAAAACGAACCTTGTTGAGCCCGTAGTTGATTGCGAGCTTGATCCCTTTGACCGTGTACATCTGGTGCTGCAGCCGCGGCAGCAGCGCCAGGGTCATGAACCCGTGGGCGATGGTGGTGCCGAACGGGCCGGCCGCCGCGCGTTCGGGGTCGACGTGGATCCACTGGTGATCGCCGGTCGCGTCGGCGAACAGGTTGACGTCGTCCTGGGTGATCGTCACCCAGTCGCTCTGCCCGATGGTCTCGTCCGTGGCGGCGCGGAGTTCGGCTACCGATTCGAAGGTGCGCATGCGGTGTTCTCCTTGGGTCCGGTTGGTAACAATAGCGCCGGATGATGGCCGCGCCCGAACGGGGCGCTGTGCGGGCGAGGGCTCCTCGGAGCCGTTCGGTGGCCCGGCGCTTCTCGACTTCGGCTGCCGGCAACCCGATCCGGTAGGCCGGCAACCGTGAAGCGAACCCGGGAGCGAACAGCAAAATGATGCAAGATAGGCACGTGAGACTGCTGCTCATCGCCGACACCCACCTTCCGCGGCGCGGGTGCGACCTGCCCACCCGGGTGTGGGACGAGGTCTCCACGGTCGACGTCGTCGTCCACGCCGGCGACTGGACAAGCGTCGAACTGCTCGACGCTCTGGAAACCCGGGCGCCCCGACTGGTGGCGTGCTGGGGCAACAACGACGGGCCGCAGTTGCGCGCGCGGCTGCCCGAGCGCGCCGATGCGGTTCTGGACGGACTGCACCTCGCGGTGGTCCACGAGACCGGCGCGGCGACCGGAAGGGAGGCCCGGATGTCGCGGCTCTACCCCGGCATCAACGTGCTGGTATTCGGTCACAGCCACATCCCCTGGGACAGCACGACGACAACCGGCTTGCGGCTGCTCAACCCCGGCTCGCCGACCGACCGCCGCCGGCAACCGCAGTGCACCTACATGACCGCGACCGTCGACAAAGGCATTCTGACCAGCGTCGAACTACACGAACTTCGACGATGACCTCTCCGAGGAGGCCATCTGCGGGTTGCCTCTGTACGAACCTGCCCGGCAAGTCATGACGCCTCGTCCGCGGGCAGGCGCGCTGTGGTCACCGGGTTGCGCGACAAGCTCGACGACGGCAAGGGCGCGGCGCCGCCAAACGAGGTGGAGTTCGTGGAGTGCAGCGCAAGGTCGCGCACCAGCGCGACTACCTCGACCCGTAGGCTTTCTGGGCCGTGTTCGGCGACCGCCGTTAGCCGAAAGCGCCTGACCGCCAACGCCGCAACCCTCCCGATAGCCGATCGGGTCCTTCCCGAGACGGATGCGCGCGCGATGCGCAATCGTTAGCCAACCGCGATGTCGCACCGCGGCCGCGACAGGCCGATCGGACCCCTGTCCTGTGTTTCACTCGCCCCAGAACAGATCCGACCGCATCTCGCGGCGGACACAAAGGCGGGATGGATGGGAGCCATGAAGTTCGTCGAAACGGTGCGTGGCGCGGCGGCGGGTGTGTCGCGCCGACTGGCTGTCGCGGCTGTCGGGGCCGCTTTGTTGTCCGGTCTCGTCGGTTCCCTCGGCGGCTCGGCGACGGCGGGGGCGTTCTCCAAGCCCGGCCTTCCGGTCGAATACCTGGAGGTTCCGTCGCCGTCGATGGGCCGCAACATCAAAGTCCAATTCGAATACGGCGGTCCCCACGCGGTGTACCTACTCGACGGTCTGCGCGCCCAGGACGACTACAACGGTTGGGACATCAACACCCCGGCGTTCGAGGAGTTCTACCAGTCCGGGCTGTCGGTGATCATGCCCGTCGGCGGCCAGTCCAGCTTCTACTCCGACTGGTACCAGCCGTCGCAGGGCAATGGCCAGACCTACACCTACAAGTGGGAGACCTTCCTGACTCGGGAGATGCCCGCGTGGATGCAGGCCAACCGGAACGTCTCACCGACCGGCAACGCCGCGGTGGGGCTGTCGATGTCGGGCGGCTCTGCGCTGATCCTGGCTGCCTACTATCCCCAACAGTTCCCCTACGCCGCCTCGCTGTCGGGCTTCCTGAACCCGTCGGATGGCTGGTGGCCGACATTGATCGGGCTGGCCATGAACGACTCGGGCGGCTACAGCGCCAACAGCATGTGGGGCCCGTCCAACGACCCGGCATGGAAGCGCAACGACCCGATGCTCCAGATTCCGCGCCTGGTGCAGAACAACACCCGGATCTGGGTGTACTGCGGCAACGGCGCACCGGGCGACCTCGGCGGGGACAACATGCCGGCCAAGTTCCTGGAGGGTATGACCCTTCGCACCAACCAGCAGTTCCAGAACAGTTACCTCGCTGCGGGTGGCACCAACGGGACGTTCAACTTCCCCGCGAACGGGACGCACTCGTGGCCCTACTGGAACCAGCAACTGGTTGCCATGAAGCCCGACATCCAGCACATGCTCCTGACCGGCACCGAGCCTGCCGCAGCCCCGGCACCCACGCCCTGAGAGGCGCGCGGCGGCGCCGGTCAGCGGCGCTGCCGCTGCCTCGCGGGTGACCGGTTGAGCTGGGCGCGGCGGTCCTGGTGGAAATAGGTGTACGCGGTCGTCAGCGCACACACCGCCGTCGCGGTCACCAGCATCCAGGTTCCGTTCGTGAGCACGCTGATCACGCCACCCGCGGCGGCACCCAGGACAAAGCTGGCGAGCAGCAGGAAGTAACCGAGCCAGTCCGAAGCTTTTCCACCACCGGCGATGTGGCGTTCGATGCCCTGGCCCATCTTGACGGTCGTGCCCGTCGCATAACTCAACGGGATGGAAACCTCCCCGTCTTTGACGAACGACGTGTTCAGCGCTCCGGTCCCGAAGGCCATCAGCAGTATCGGCGCGAAGTCGAGGAAATTCGCGTTCCAACCCTCGTCGATGAGGTCCACCACGGTCGCCGCCAGCAGGCTGACAGTGGTCAGCACTGTCGGGCCGTGCGGATGGTCCACCCACAAAAACCGCCGGCCCAGTGACGCAACCACGACGCCGCCGACGAATGCCACAATCAGCAGCCCGGCACTCACCGCAAGCCACACGTCGCCGGTGAAATAGCTCAGCACGGCGCGCTGGGCGTTGCCGGTGATGAAAACGACGAAGTAGCCCGCGGAATGGGTGAACGAGATCGCCCCCACCACGCCGGCGAGCCCCGCCAGCACCCAGGACAGCCGCGCCTCGCTGTTGAAGATGTCGTCGGCCACGCTCACATGCTTTCAGACATCCGCGGCACCCGCAGCGCCGCACACACCCCGGCGAACTACAGCCAGCTAGGCGGCGGTGAGCCGAGCGATGGAACGCAGCGGAATCGGCAGCCATCCCGGGCGGTGCCGCGACTCGTACCCGACCTCGTACACGGCCTTGTCGAGTTCGTAGGCGGCCAGCAGCTCCGCCGAATCGCGCGGATCGACCCCGGACGTGGCCGCATAGCCCTCGCAGAACGCGGTGCGGTTACGCTCGACCCATTCCCGGGCCCGGGCCGCGAGTTGCTTGTCGGCGGCCTGGTCCGTCAGCGGCCCGTAGGCGGCGTACTCGAAGGACCGCAGGACACCGGCCACGTCACGCAGCGGCGAGTCCGGGGCCCGCCGTTCCTGCAGAGGTTGGCCCGGCTCGCCTTCGAAGTCGATCAGCAGCCAACTCTCCGGCGTCCGCAGCACCTGTCCCAGGTGCAGGTCGCCGTGGATGCGCTGAACGGTGATCGTCTCACCCGCCAGCTTCTGGAACCGCTCCTCGACGACCGCCGCATACTCCTCGAGTTCGGGCACCTTCGCCACGGTCGCGGACAACCGCGCCAGCACGGTGTCGAGCGGGAACGTCGCCCGGCTGGTTCCGAGGCTCTCGGCCAGCGCGGCGTGCACCGAGGCGACCGCTTCACCGAGCCGGTAGGACTCGCCGGCGAAGTCGCCACCGACTTCGTGGGCATACAGGTCGGCCTCGGCGAACAGGTCACGCACGCTGGCGGTGGCCATCGCCCAGCCTTCGGCCGCGTTGGACGCGAATTCGGTGACCATACCCAACGGCCACGCCGTGTCCGGTGTGCCGTCCGGACCGGCGATCTCGTAGGTGCCGAGCAACCGGGCGACGTGCGCGTTGCCCGCGCGGGCGAGCACCCGGTTGAGTTCGATGTCGGGGTTGACGCCGCCGCTGACCCTGCGAAACACCTTCAAGATGGCCCGGCGGTCGAAGATCACGCTGGTGTTGCTCTGCTCGGCTTCCGCGACGCGCGGCAGCGCCTCCGACGGCAGCTGGGCGTCCGGTTCCTTGACGAACCTCAGCTGCGTGCCCGACGCGTCGCGCACGCCCGAGGAGTCGATCAGCGACAGCAGGAATTGCGGCGCATCGGCGTCGTAGAGAGCATCGAAACCGGTCCGGTCGCCTGCCGCGCCGATCGTCGCGACGTTGCTGTACTCCGAAACCGGCGCCGCGTCCCAACGGACGATCACCTGGTAGCGCTCGGACGTACCGTCGGTGTAGTCGGCGTCGACCAACACCAAGTCGAGGTCTTCGCGCAGCGGCACGGTCAGGCTCGCCTCCGCGACGGACAGATCCCGGTTTCGTCCGGCGTACCAACGTTGCTGCGGCAGCCACTCGGACCAGGGCAGCTTGGCCGGCTCACTCGCGCTCATGTGTGCCGCTCCTCCGATGCAGACAGTTGGAACCAATAAAAGCCGTGTCCCGGCAGCGTCAGCAGGTAGGGCAGATGGCCGATCCGGGGGAACTCCACATGCCCGGTCAGTTCCGTCGGCGTGTAGCCACTCCAGTGCTGCAGGTTCAGCTCGATGGGCTGCGGGAACCGCGACAGGTTGTTGACGCACAGGACGATGTCGCCATCATCTGCCGCCTGACGTACGAAAGCCAGCACCGAGGGGTTCGACCCGCCCAATTCTTCGAAGCTCCCGACAGCGAAGGCCGCGTGCCGCCGGCGCACGGCCAGCATCATGCGGGTGAAGTTGAGCAGCGAGGTCGACGTGTCGCGCTGGGCCTCCACATTGACCGCCTGGTACCCGTACACCGGGTCCTGGCTGGGCGGCAGGTAGAGCCGGCCCGGGTTGGCGGCGGAAAACCCGGCGTTACGGTCCGGTGTCCACTGCATCGGGGTGCGCACACCGTCTCGGTCGCCCAGCCAGATCACGTCACCCATGCCGATCTCGTCGCCGTAGTAGAGGACCGGCGATCCGGGCAGGGAGAACAGCAGCGCGGTGAACAGCTCGATCTGGTTGCGGTCGTTGTCCAGCAGCGGCGCCAGGCGGCGACGGATTCCGACGTTGGCCTTCATCCGCGGGTCCTTGGCGTACTCGGAGTACATGTAGTCGCGCTCTTCGTCGCTGACCATCTCCAGCGTCAACTCGTCGTGGTTGCGCAGGAAAATGCCCCACTGGGCCATGTCGGGGATCTCGGGAGTCTGGGCGAGGATCTCCGAGATCGGGAACCGCGATTCCCGGCGGACTGCCATGAAGATGCGCGGCATCAGCGGGAAGTGGAAAGCCATGTGGCATTCGTCGCCGCCGGTACTGGACTCGCCGAAGTATTCGACGACGTCGGCGGGCCACTGGTTGGCCTCGGCCAGCAGCACCCGCCCCGGGAACTCGTCGTCGACGACTTTGCGCACCCGTTTGAGGAACGCGTGGGTCTCGGACAGGTTCTCGCAATTGGTGCCCTCCCGCTCGAACAGGTAGGG
This sequence comes from Mycobacterium sp. THU-M104, assembly GCF_049197365.1. NCBI lineage: Bacteria > Bacillati > Actinomycetota > Actinomycetes > Mycobacteriales > Mycobacteriaceae > Mycobacterium > Mycobacterium sp. THU-M104. Next base: position 26,232 of record NZ_JBMIOP010000292.1, on the reverse strand, counting down.
CACCGCGTCGAGTCGGAAACCGTCGATGCCCAGCCCGAGCCAGAAGCGGATCGCGTCGATCATCGCCTCCTGCACCGCCGGGCAGTCGTAATTCAGGTCGGGCTGGTGCGAGAAGAACCGGTGCCAGTAGAACTGCCGGCGCACGGGGTCGAAGGTCCAGTTGGACTCCTCGGTGTCGACGAAGATGATCCGGGCGTCGGTGTATTTCTCGCTGGTGTCGCTCCACACGTAGTAGTCGCCGTAGGGGCCGTCGGGGTCGTGGCGCGACTCCTGGAACCACGGATGGGAATCCGAGGTGTGGTTCATCACGAGGTCGGTGATGACCCGGATACCCCGCCGGTGAGCGGCGTCGAGCAGCGCGACGAAGTCCTCCACGGTGCCGAACTCGGGCAGCACCTTGTAGAAATCCCGGATGTCGTATCCGCCGTCGCGCAGCGGCGAGTCGTAGAAGGGGGGCAGCCAGATGCAGTCGATGCCCAGCCATTGCAGGTAGTCCAGGCGCTGGTGCAGGCCCCGCAGATCGCCGGCACCGTCGGCGCTGGCGTCGTAGAACGCCCGGACCAGCACCTCGTAGAAGACGGCGTGTTTGAACCAGGTCGGATCGGCAGGCAGTGCCGCGGCGTTGCGGAAATCCTCGGCGCTGGGGTGCTCGACCACGCCGCCCTGGACGTGACTGCCCTCTGCGGGATGGTGGTCGACAGCGTCTCCTGCGTCGTTCATCAGTTCCACGATGCCACGGGTACCCGACGCGCGAGGACGGGAATCACGCTCGCAGAGGCACGGCGAACCACGCCGTGCGACAAGCGGATTGGATTGTGGGCATGGCCCTTCGCGGATCTCAGGCCGGCGGGCCCTCTGCCAGGGTCACGTTCGCGATGCGTTCGCCGCCGGACGCGGAGCGGTAGCTGACCGTGATGGTGTCACCCGGGTGATGCGGGACCAGGGCATCCGTCATGGAGGTGGCCCCGTGGATCGGGGCGCCGTCGATCGTGGCGATCACATCGCCCGGCGCGAAGCCCGCCGCCGAGGCGGGCCCGCCACCGACCACCCGTTCGACGCGCGCGCCGTTGCCGCCGTTGTCGACGACGCCCAGGCCGAGGAAGGCCGTCGGGCCGATGTGCACGCTGTTCGAGCCGGCACCGGAGCGGATCTGGCCGGCCACTCCCATCGCGTGGCCGATCGGGATGGCAAAGCCCTGCCCGCCGGCCATCTTGTAGTTGTCGGTGGCGGCGGTGTTCATGCCGACCACCTGGCCGTTGTCGTTGACAAGCGGCCCACCGGAGTCGCCCGGCCTGATGGGCGTGTCGGCCTGGATCAGGCCGCCGAGCGTCTCCTGGGCGCCGGTTAGGGTGTCGGTTGCGTCGACGGTCTGGTTGAGACCGATGACGTGACCGGCCACCGCGCTGGGCGTTCCACCCTGTCCTCCGGCGTTGCCCATCGCGACGACCGGCTCGCCGACGCCGACGCCATCGCCGATCGCCGCGGTCGCCAGGCCGGCCGCCCCGCGCAGCTGCAGCACCGCGACGTCTTGCGTGCGGTCGTAGCCGATCACGTCGACCCCGTAGGTTTGGCCGTTACCGACGTCGAACGCGCTGATGTCGGTGGCGCCGGAAATCACGTGGTTGTTGGTCAGCACGACGCCGTTCGGGTCGATGACGATTCCGGTCCCGGCTCCCACCGCGTTGTTGTAGCCGAAGTTGGTGTTGATGTTGACCACCTGCGGCCCGACCTGCGCGACCAGCGCCGCCGGGTCGAGCGCGATCACGGGCCGGTCGGCGACCCGATCCAGCGCGGGGGTGGACAACCCGGGAGGTGCGGCGGACGCGGGCACCGCGCCCAGGCCCAACCCGACCACAGCCAGCACGCTGGCTAAACATGACCACCGGACCTGGCGGTGATGCCCTTTGCTCATCCGTGCCTCCTGCAGTCGAGAATGAGAAATCGCCCCGGCCTCCGGCTCTGAGGCGGGACGACTGTATCCATATAACCGTAATGCAGGTGTTTACTCGATCGTCGGCCGGTTTCGCATCCGACCGGCAGCCAGCTGGTGTCCACGCTCTGATTTTCTCTGCCGGCGTAATCGGTCGGGGGACACCAGCGCAATCGCCACGGCCGCCGACCGATTCCGGTGGCGGTCGCGGGAGCGAGCGGCCGCCACCGGATTGGGCCGGTTTGCTGCGCGCCGGGCCGGATCCGGCGGGCCGCCCGTGTCCTTAACCTGGGACGGTGGGTGACTTCGACGCCAAGGCCAGGTTCGGCCGCTACCCGGTGGCCCGGCTGGCCACGATCACCCCCGACGGCCTTCCCCACCTGGTGCCGGTGGTCTTCGCGTTCGACGACTCCGGCGGCGGCGACGTCGTTTACACGGCCGTCGACGCCAAGCCCAAGTCGACCCGGCGGCTGCGACGCCTGGCCAACATCGAGAACAATCCCCGGGTGAGCCTGCTCGTCGACCACTACGCCGACGACTGGACGAGGTTGTGGTGGGTCCGGGCCGACGGTGTCGCCGCCGTGCACGAAAGCGGCCCGACGGTGGACACCGGCCGGCGGTTGCTGCGCGCCAAATACTCTCAGTATCAATCGGTTTCGCTGGACGGTGCAGTGATCGCAGTCACGGTCCACCGGTGGTCGGACTGGCAGGCATGAGCACGTCCCGCGAGCACCGCGGCCGAGGGGTCGGCGATTCGTCGCAGGCTCTTGTGGTCGGCGGTCGTTGGGTGAAGGGTAGCTGGATAGAGCTACGGCAGTAAGCGACCCGGGAAAGTCGGAGGGAAGCCATGGCGGACAAGACGAACAGTTCCCAGGGCGCGACGACCGCCCCCACCGCCACCGGCCCGGGTGACATCCGCAACGTGGTTCTCGTCGGACCGTCGGGAGCCGGCAAGACCACCCTCGTCGAGGCCCTGCTCGTAGCGGCCGGGGTGCTGTCCCGGGCGGGCTCGGTCACCGACGGAACCACGGTCTGCGACTACGACGACGCGGAGATTCGCCAACAGCGGTCGGTGGGCATCGCCGTCGCGTCCCTGTCGCACGACGGCGTCAAGGTCAACCTGGTCGACACCCCCGGATACGCCGACTTCGTGGGCGAGCTGAGGGCCGGACTGCGGGCGGCGGACTGCGCGCTTTTCGTGATCGCCGCGAACGAGGGGGTCGACGACCCGACGAGGTTGCTGTGGCAGGAGTGCAGCCAAGTCGGCATGCCCCGCGCGGTGGTGATCACCAAGCTCGACCACGCGCGAGCCAGCTACTCCGAGGCGGTGGCAGCGGCGCAGGACGCGTTCGGCGACAAGGTGTTACCGCTGTATCTGCCCACGTCCCTGCCGACCTGCGCCGGCCTGATCGGCTTGCTGTCGCAGACGTGCTACGACTACGCGGCCGGGCAACGGACGACCCACCCGCCGGACCCGTCGGACGCCGACCGCATCGAGGACGCCCGCGGCAGGCTGATCGAGGGGATCATCGAGGAATCCGAGGACGAGTCCCTGATGGAGCGCTACCTGGGCGGCGAGACGATCGACGAGGCCGTGCTCGTCGCCGACCTGGAGCGAGCCGTCGCCCGGGCGTCGTTCTTCCCGGTGATCCCGGTGTGCAGCGGCACCGGCGTCGGAATGCCGGAGCTCCTGGAGATCACCACCCGCGGATTCCCCTCACCGATGGAGCACCCGCTCCCGGAGGTGTTCACGCCGCAGGGCGCCCGGCACACCATGCTGGCTTGCGCCGTCGACGCGCCGTTGCTCGCAGAGGTGGTGAAGACGACGTCGGACCCCTACGTCGGCAGGGTCAGCCTCGTCCGGGTGTTCTCCGGCACGGTCAGGCCCGACGCGACGGTTCACGTGTCGGGCCATTTTTCGTCGTTTTTCGGCACGGGCAACGGGAACGGCCGCGCCCACCCTGACCATGACGAAGACGAACGCATCGGGGCGCTGTCCTTTCCGCTGGGCAAGCAGCAACGCCCGGCTCAGGCCGCGGTCGCCGGCGACATCTGCGCGATCGGCAAGCTGAGCCGGGCCGAGACCGGCGACACGCTGTCCGACAAGTCCGAGCCGCTGGTCCTCAAGCCCTGGACGATGCCCGAGCCGCTGCTGCCGGTCGCCATCGCGGCGCACGCCAAGACAGACGAGGACAAGCTGTCGGTCGGGCTGGCACGGTTGGCCGCCGAGGACCCGACCCTGCGCATCGAGCAGAACCCGGAAACCCACCAGATCGTGCTGTGGTGCATGGGCGAAGCTCACGCCGGCGTCGTGTTGGATGCGCTGGCCAACCGTTACGGCGTCACCGTGGACACGGTCGATGTCCGAATTCCGTTGCGGGAGACTTTCACCGGCACGGCCAAAGGCCACGGCCGCCACGTCAAACAGTCCGGCGGGCACGGCCAGTACGCGGTGTGCGACATCGAGGTGGAGCCGCTGCCGGAGGGCTCCGGGTTCCAGTTCGTCGACAGGGTGGTCGGCGGGGCGGTGCCGCGCCAGTTCATCCCCAGCGTGGAGAAGGGTGTGCGGGCCCAGATGGACAAGGGTGTGCAGGCCGGGTACCCGGTGGTCGACATCCGTGTCACCCTGATCGACGGCAAGGCGCACAGCGTCGACTCTTCGGACTTCGCGTTCCAGATGGCCGGCGCGCTGGCGTTGCGCGAGGCCGCGGCGGCGACCCGGGTGGCGCTGCTCGAACCGATGGACGAGATCTGGGTGCGGGTACCCGACGACTTCGTCGGCGCGGTGATGGGAGACCTGTCGAGCCGCCGCGGACGGGTGCTGGGTACCGAGGCCGGCCCCGACCGCACGGTGGTGCACGCCGAGGTGCCGCAGGTGGAACTGACCCGCTACGCCATCGATCTGCGTTCGCTGGCGCACGGGGCGGCGTCGTTCACCCGGTCGTTCGCCCGATACGAACCGATGCCGGAATCGGCGGCCGTCCGGATGGCGGCTAGTGTCTGAGAAGGCATGTCGACTTTCAACGGACTTCCCGCCCATATCCTGCTGAACCATTTCGTCGTCGTCTTGGCGCCGCTGACGGCCGTCCTGGCGATCGTGTGCGCGTTGTGGCCCGCGGCGCGACGAAGGCTGATCTGGCTGGTCGTCGTCCTGGCGGTCGCCACGGCGGCCTTGACCCCGGTGACCGCCGACGCGGGTGGCTGGCTGGCGGCGCGGGTCCGCACCGCGCCCGCCATGGAGCCGATACTGGACGCGCACGAGCAGTTGGGGTCGACGTTGGTCTACATCGTCGCGGCTCTGCTGGCCACCGTCGCGCTGCTGGCCGCCGTTCACGTCCGCCAGAAGCGCGGAACGGCGGTCAGCCTGGTCGCGCAGTCGGTGGTCGGGGTGCTGGTGGTGGTCGCCGCCGCCGCGACACTGGTCCAGACGTACCGCATCGGCGATTCGGGCGCGCGGGCGGCGTGGGGCACCGTGTCGTCATCGGCCCCCTGACCGCTCTCGGAAGTGCCCACCGTGCCGGCTTTTTCGGCCGTCCCGGACGACTCAGCCCGTCGTGCCGAATCGCGCGGCCACGGCGCGGCGGTCCAGCGAGCCCTTTGCGGTGTGGGGTAGCTCGTCGGCTTCCTGGAAGGTGCTCGGCATCTCGAAGGGCGCCAACCGGCGCCGGCAGAACGCCAGCAGTTCGTCGGGGGTCGGTGCGGCGGATTCCCGGGGAACGATCACCGCGGCCACGGTTTCCCCGTACAACCTGTCGGGCATCCCGAACACCGCGACCTCCAGCACACCGGGGTGGCCGGCCAGGACGGCCTCGACGCGTTCCGGCGAGATCTTCTCCCCACCCCGGTTGATCAGCTCCTTGATCCTGCCGCGGATGCTCAGGTCGCCGGCCGCCGACAGTGAACCGAGGTCGCCGGTGCGCAGCCACCCGTCGGTGAAGTTGGCCGCGGTGATCGCCGGGTCGCCGAGGTAGCCGCGCACGACGGTCGATCCGCGCAGCCAGATCTCGCCGACCGCCCCGGCGGCCAACGGCCCGCCGTCGGGCCCGGCGATCCGGATGTCAGGGCCGGTCGACCGGCCGACGAGACCGGGCGTCTCGGCGGGATTTTCGCGTTGGTCGATGCCCGTGCTGGACACCTGGTGGGTGGCCTCGGTCATGCCGAACGCGCACACCACCGGCGCGGAGAAGGTGTCGTGCAGCGCCTGCGCCGTCTCCGGGGTGAGCGGGGCACTGCAGCTGCGGATGAACCGCAGCGCCGCCGGTGGAGTCGTGGCCCGGTCGGCCCGGCACCGGTCGGTCTTGGCGCGTTCCAGCAGGATCTGGTGAATCGTCGGGACCGCGGTGTACCAGGTGGCCCCCACGGCGGCGATGTCGTCCCAGAACGTGTGCGCCGAGAACCGCCCGCGCGCCGGCAGCAACACCGCACCGCCGGAGGCCAGCGTCGCCAGCAGCGCGGCCAGCAGGCCGTGTCCGTGGTAGAGCGGCATCACCGCGACGGTCGCATCGTCGGGGCCCAGGCTGTAGCCGGCGACGATGGCACGCACCGAGGCCGCGAGGTTGGCGTTGGTCCACGGGACCATCTTCGGCATACCGGTCGTCCCCCCGGTGAACATGATCATGGCGTCGTCGGACCGCAGCCCCTCGGGCGCCGGGGACCCGGCCGGCGGCGTGGTCGCGACGTCCAAGCCGACCGCGGGGCCGCCGTCGGAGCCGATGGTCACCGCGATCGGCCACCAGCCCGGCGCCGGATCCCGCTCGTCGGGCACGTCCCCGTCGACGAGCACCACCCGCGCGCCCACGGCCTCGCTGCGTCGCCGCTGCTCGGCGACGGGCAGCGCCGGGTCCAACGGGACTGCGATCAGCTCCGCCCGCGACGCCGCCAGCAGGCCGACGACGAACTCGGCGTTGCTGCCCGCGCGCAGCGCGACGCGCTCACCGGGCGCCAGACCGGCCGCCCGCAACCGGCCGGCCAGATCGTCGACCACCCGGACCAGGTCGCGGTAGCCGATCCGGATGCGGTCGCCGGTCACGACGAGCGCCGGCGCCTCCGGCTGCCGCGCCGCAGCCGTTTGGACCAGGTCAGCGATGCGAGGGGCTCCCGACGCCGCGGCCGGCCCTGTCCCGGCCTCACCGTGAATCGCCTCAGTCCCCATCGCCATGTCCCTTCTCGAATGACCCCGTTGCGGGCCGAAAAGCTCCTGCCGGCACCATGCCGCGCAGCCGTGCCGGCCGTCCAATACCGATGCCGTCACAATTGATAACCGATGACTATTGAACCCCAGCGACCGGCCTGCGCCCACCGACGACAACTTGCGTGAATCGGTGCATAGCGGCTTAGTCTTGGACACCTCCGGGCGCCGGGAACACAGTGATCACGGACCCGATCGACCACCAGGACACGAGGAGGCGCCACCATGGCGACCGATGCGGCATCTGCGGGGTCGGCACAGTCGACCGACGGCTTCCACCTCGTTGTCGCTGCCCTCAGGGCCAACGACATCGACACCATCTACGGGATCGTCGGCATCCCGATCACCGACCTGGCCCGCGTGGCGCAGGCGTCCGGGATCCGCTTCATCGGCTTCCGCCAGGAGGCCTCGGCCGGCAACGCCGCCGCCGCCGCCGGGTTCCTCACCCGCCGTCCGGGGGTCTGCTTGACGACGTCGGGGCCCGGGTTTCTCAACGGCCTGCCCGCGATCGCCAACGCCACAACGAACTGCTTCCCGATGATCCAGATCTCGGGCTCCAGTAACCGCGCGCTGGTCGATCTGCAGCGAGGCGACTACCAGGATATCGACCAACTAAGCGCCGCAAGGCCTTTCGCGAAGGCGGCATACCGGATCTCCCGGGCGGACGACATCGGGCGCGGGATCGCGCGCGCCATCCGCACGGCGGTCTCCGGCCGGCCCGGCGGGGTGTACCTCGACATCCCCGGTGAGGTGCTGGGCCAGACCATGGACGTCACCGCCGCGACGCGGACCATCTGGCGGGTGGTGGACCCGGCGCCGCGCCAGCTCCCGGCGCCCGACGCGGTCGAGCGCGCGCTGGCGTTGCTCGCACACGCCCAACGCCCGCTGGTGGTTCTCGGCAAGGGCGCGGCCTACGCCCAGGCCGACGATGTGATCCGGAAGTTCCTGGAGGAAACCGGGATTCCGTTCCTGCCGATGTCGATGGCCAAGGGGCTGCTGCCGGACTCGCACTCGCAGTCCGCCGCAGCGGCCCGCTCGCTGGCGATCTCGCGCGCGGACACGGTGTTGCTGGTGGGTGCCAGGCTGAATTGGCTCCTGGGCCACGGCTCCTGCCCGCAGTGGTCCGCCGATGCCACGTTCATCCAGGCCGACATCGCGGCGTCGGAGTTCGACAGCAACCAGCCGATCGCGGCGCCGCTGGCCGGCGACATCGGCTCGGTGATGTCGGCGCTGCTCGCCGGTGCGGTGCAGCGCCCGATCACCGCGCCGGCGGAATGGGTCGGCGAGCTGGCCGAACGTAAAGCGAGCAACGAAGCCACAATGCGCCGACGGCTCGCCGAAAACCCCTACCCCATGAGGTTTCACAACGCACTGGGTGCCATCCGTTCAGTGCTGCAGGAAAACCCGGACGTGTACGTGGTCAACGAGGGGGCCAACGCGCTGGACCTGGCCCGCAATGTCATCGACATGGAGCAGCCGCGCCACCGGCTCGACACCGGAACCTGGGGCGTGATGGGCATCGGCATGGGCTACGCCATCGCCGCCGCGATCGAGACAGGCAGGCCCGTGGTCGCGATCGAAGGCGACAGCGCATTCGGCTTCTCGGGCATGGAAGTCGAGACCATCTGCCGGTACCGGCTTCCGGTGACCGTGGTCATCCTCAACAACGGCGGTGTCTACCGCGGCGACGAAGCGCCGCCCGGCCTGGATCCGGCGCCCACAGCACTCAACGCGCGGGCGCACCACGAGCTGATCGCGGAGGCGTTCGGCGGCACGGGATATCACGTCACCACGCCCGCTGAGCTGCGCTCGGCGCTGACCGCGGCGATCGCCGCCGGCGGCCCCTCGATCATCGACTGCGAGCTCGACCCGTCGGCCGGGGTGGAAAGCGGACACCTGGCAAACCTGAACCGGATCAGCGCCGGTGCCTGAGACCCGGCAGCTGAGCGTCGAAGAACTCGTCGAGCGCCAGCTCCCGGGCGGAAGCGGTCAACGCGCGGGCGATCGGCGAGCCGGGCCCGGCGGAGTTGGTGGCGAGCGCGATCTCGGCTTTCACCACCGGGTCCACCATTTCGACCGCGCGGATGTCGGCGTTCAGCGGTGAGGTCCACAGCCAGGTATGGGGCACGATGCACGCCCAGTTGCCCGTGGCGACTTGCGCTAAGAGCGAAGCGACGGAATCGGTTTCGACGTGCGGCGTGACGGCGATGGCGTGGCCGGCGAAAGCCTCGTCGATGAGCTGGCGGTCCCGCATGTCCGGGGTGAGCAGGGCCAGCGGCAACTGCGCGGCCTGCGGCCACGTCAGCGTCGTCGCACCCGAGGGCACCATGTCCGCAGGCGAGAGGAGCACATAGCGCTCCTCGTAGAGCGGGACCAGGTCGACCTCGCGCGCCTCGTCGGGCGAGGTGTGCACGATGGCGGCGTCCAACTCGAACTCGCGCACGCGCCGGTACAGTTCGGTGGCCGCCAGCCGGGACAGAATCTGGACCTTGGCCAGCGGGTGCGCCGCGCAGAAGGCCGAGAGGAACAGCGACGCCGTGGTCGAGGCGGTCGGGACGGTACCCAGCCGCAGCGTCCCGGTGATGCCCGACCGCATCGCGCGCACCTCGGCTTTGAAGGCATCGTGTTCGGCGAGGATGCGCTTGGCCCACAAGACCAGTCGCTCACCTTCGGGGGTGAGGCCCTCGAAGCTGTGCCCCCGGTTGATCAGCGTCACGTTCAGCTCGCGTTCGAGCTTGGCGATCGCCGAGGACAGCGCGGGCTGCGATACGTAGCACTTCTCGGCCGCCCGGGCGAAATGGCGTTCCTGGGCGACCGCGACGAAATACTCCAATTGACGGAAGAGCACCCGCACCTCCTGGCCCCCCGGGCACCGATCCGCCGAGGCTAGCGCGTCGCCCGGGCGTCAGCCACTCCGGCGGCACTCCGGCGGCACTCCGGCGCGACGGCGCAGGACCGGCGTCGGGCGACCCCGCCAAACCCTGGCAAACCTTTGTGCCGCGCGGTGGCGAAATCGCGTCCGAGGAGTGATCGGATCGTGATCCGGACTCCGCAGCAATGCGCCATCGTTTGCCGAAACGGCATCTGGTGGACAGCAACTACACTATCGTTGTGTTGATCGCACCATCTCGGAGGGCGGGCGCTATGCGTCGATGGGTTCGTTATCTATCTGTGATGACGGCGATCACGACGACGAGCGTGATGGGCTCCGCGACCCGCAGCACGGCCGCGGTCCCAGCGCCCGAACCGGCCCCCCGCGTCACCTCGATTTTGCCCGCCGACGGCGCGGTGGTGGGTGTGGCGCATCCCGTCGTGGTGGCCTTCGCCGCGCCGGTGTCCGACCGCAGTGCCGCCGAGCGTTCCGTCCACGTGTCGTCGCCGGGCACTGTGCGAGGACACTTCGAATGGGTACGCGACAACGTCGTGCAGTGGGTGCCGGACCGTTACTGGCCCGCCCACAGCCACGTCTCGGTGGGGGTGCAGGCGCTGACGACGGGCTTCGACGTCGGTGACGAGGTGCTCGGCGTGGCCAGCATCTCCGCTCACACGTTCACCGTGAGCCGCAACGGCGAAGTGCTGCGCACCATGCCGGCGTCCCTGGGAAAGCCCACCCGGCCCACGCCGATCGGGCACTTCACCGCCCTGCAGAAGCAGCGCAGCGTGGTGATGGACTCACGCACCATCGGCATCCCCCTCAGCTCTCCCGAGGGCTACAAGATCACGGCCCAGTACGCGGTCCGGGTGACCTGGAGCGGTGTCTACGTGCATTCGGCGCCGTGGTCGGTGAACTCGCAGGGCTATGCCAACGTCAGTCACGGATGTATCAACCTCAGCCCCGACGACGCCGCCTGGTACTTCAACACCGTCAACGTGGGCGATCCGATCACCGTCGTCGCCTGACGCGCCGTGCTGCCGCTCCGATGTTTGCCGGCAACATCCCTGACCGGCCTGTGGCGACCGCCGCGGCGTGAGGGCTGCCGGCCGACAGGGTCGGTGGGACGCGGCAAACCCGCCTGACGCCGCCGCGCGTTGCGAACCGCGCCGGCCCCAGCGCCGCCGACGACGCCGACGCCGACGCCGACGCCGACAGACCTGATCAGCTAATCATTTTGCGGTACAACACTTTACGCGGCCATCGAGGCGATCCTCGGTCAGTCGGGCAGCGCACCCTTGATCGCGGCGTCCTGCTTGCGGCCGATGCCGACCACCGCCCCCGGATCCATCGGAGCGCTCGGTGGGCTGTCGAATTCCATGTTGACCAGCGCCTTACCCTCGGTGAACACCAACACGGTGACCGCTTTGGCGTTGTCGGCGGTGCCGGAGATCCCAGAAAGCATCGCCCCCTTGGAGCCGACGTCCACCGGCCGCCACGTGCCGCTCACTTTGCCCGCGTAGTTGTTCTTGGTGTTCTCGACGCCGGTCGCGGCCGCCGCGGGATCCGCGAAGATCAAGATGAAATCCCCGACCCTCCTGCTGCTGTCGGCGCTGACGAACAACTGCGCGACGCCGAGGCCGTTATCCGGGTTCAACAGGGGGGATTGGGGAGCGGTGAAATCGGCCCCGATATCAGCTGGGTTGATAAGCAGCCCGCGGTAATCCATGCGTTGTCCCGGCGGCGGGCTCGTCACCGTGCTCGGTGGAGTCGATTTGGCCGGTTCCACTGCGGACGTCGTCGTGCTCGACGGCGACGGCGCGGAGGCGGAGCGTTCGTTGCCGCAGCCGCAGACCGTCGCGCCGACCACGACCGCGAGCGCCCAGCCGGTCACGGTTGTACAGGCAGTCTGCATGGGCGTTCCTTCCACGTCGAGAAACCGTTGCGAGCCGCCTGTTGAGCGTAGTCGGCCGCCACGAACTCATCCGGGAGTGTGCGCACGGGGCGGCGTAGGAGTCGGCTGGCTTCTTGGTCCGACGCCACTCTGCTGGCCGCGCGACACTTGCAGGCTACAATTACTGGTCTCACCCATGATGGCGGTGGGGCTCGCCACAATTGCGCGTCACACATCGACGGCCAACGGTCCCTACGGAACAAACCGATTACTCGGTTGAGAAGCTGTTCAGTCGAGTTCGACAGGGAGGAAAGCAAGTGGCCGTAGAGTTTTCGTCACTATCTGCCATCGAGATTCTGGACTCGCGCGGGCGGCCGACCCTTTCGGTGTCGGCAAACCTCAAGGACGGCAGACGGGTGACTTCCGGCGTGCCGTCGGGAGCTTCGACCGGCAGCCGGGAAGCTGTCGAATTGCGGGACCACGACGATCGCTACGGCGGCCTGGGCGTGCGCAAAGCGGTGGCCAATGTCAATGGCCCGATCGCAGAAGCGTTGACCTGCCGGACATTTGCCAGCCAGGAGGAGATCGACCTGGCGCTGCGAGGGCTGGATGGCACTGCGGACAAGTCCCGCCTGGGCTCCAACGCCATTGTCGGTGTCTCAACCGCAGCTGCCCGGGCGTTCGCCCTGGTGTCTGGTCAGCCTCTGTGGCAGTGGATGATTCCGGTTGATGTGACGCCGCGACTGCCGGTGCCACACTTCAATGTGGTCAACGGAGGTGCGCACGCCCTCAACGACCTCGATTTCCAAGAGTTCATGATCGCGCCGGTCGGGGCGCCGTCCCTGCCGGAAGCTGTACGTGCCGGCGCTGAGGTATACCGGCGATTGCGGTCGATCCTGGCTGACCGCAACCTGGCGACCGGGTTGGGCGACGAGGGCGGATTTGCTCCCGAGATCAGTTGTCCGGAAGACGTTCTGACGCTGCTCACCCAAGCGATAAGCGAGGCCGGTTATGTCACCGGAGACAGCGGTGTCGCGATTGCCCTCGATCCGGCCGCGAACGGGTTCTACCGGGACGGTCGCTACCAGGTCGACGGCCAGTCGCTGTCCGGCGACGATCTCATCGAGCGCTACCTGAGTATCGTCGAGAAATATCCTGTCTGGAGCATCGAGGACGGGATGGATGAGCATGACACGGTCGGGTGGCAGAAGCTCACCGAGAAGCTCGGCGAAAAAGTGCAATTGGTCGGCGATGACAACTTCGTGACCAACCCCGACGTGATTGCTGCTGCGGTGCGGGCCGGGATCGGCAATGCCGCCCTGATCAAGGTCAATCAGATCGGAACGGTGTCAGAAACCCTGGAGGCGCTCGCCCTGTGTCGACGGTCGGGCTACGGCGCGATGATCTCTCATCGATCGGGAGAGACCATCGATTCGTTCATCGCCGACCTCGCTGTCGCTTCGGGCTGCGGCCAGATCAAGTCGGGCGCACCCGCCCGCGGCGAACGCGTCGCCAAGTACAACCGCCTCCTCGACATCGCCTCGACGACAACGGACCTGCCGTTCGGGCTGCCCAGCGCTCAACGGCCCCGTCGTCCCTCTTCGGGAGTCTGACCGCCTCGGCGACGACCCGGTTACGGCGAGAACGCCGGGCGGCTCGTGACACCGTGCCCGAACCGGCACGGTGTCACGGTTGCGGCCTGTCCAGTTCGTCGAGCAGGAGCTCCGCCCGCAGCCCGTACCAGGTGTCGCGTAGCGTGGTGACCGCCCCGTGGCGTGCCCCCAAGCCGCCGTTCGGGCGCTGCAGCAAGCCCAGACTGGCCGCGATCGCCGCCGGGTGCCTCGGTAGAATCCGCAGCGTTTTGGCCAGTTCCTGACCCGCCCACAACGCTCCGACCGTGGTCACCTGCGCGTCCGGGCGCAGCCGCATCCCGAGGGTGGCGTCTTCGCAGCCGCGCAAGAACCCGAGCACCCGGTCAGGGTGCTGCGGCGCGATGCCTGCGCGGTTCGCCAACTGGACGGCGACCGCGGTGGTCTCCAGATCAGCGCCGGGACGCGCCCAGCCGCCCTGGGGGTCAGCCGAGACGGTCAGCAAATCGGCCAGTTCGGCGCGCTGCCCGGCATCGAGGTCCAGCAGCTCGGCAACGCGTAGAACACCATCAAGGGCCGCACGCCAGTCCTGCGTCGTTGTTCGCGGGGCTTCGAGCAACCGCTGCGCCCACGCCGTCAGCCATGCTGCCGGCGAAACTGACGGCAACAGACCCAACAGCTCGAGAGCCCGCAGGGCTGCCCAACCAATGGTCAGGCTGGGGTAGCCGCCGTCGTCGTTCTGCACGCTGTCCAGCCATCGTCCGGTCACCGCGGCCTCGGGGGGTTCGACGCCCAGCAACCGCAACGAATCCAGCGCCGCCAACGTGTCAGGGGTGTTGGGCTCCTCGACGCCCCATATCGGTGTGCGGTAATAGCAGAATCCCCCCTCGGGGGTACGCCGACTCAGCACATAGCGCGCCGCCGCATCCCGATCGACGATGGCCGCGAACAGTCGCGAGGTGGGCACGCGCGTTACCGTTGCACCGGCTGCGACGCGACCTGCTGTTCCAGTTGGAGGATCTGCGTGGTGGTCTTCACCACCACATCGGGATTCAGGCTTATCGAGTCGATGCCGAGGCGCACCAGGAATTCGGCCATGTCGGGATAGTCCGAAGGCGCCTGACCGCACAGTCCGGAGTGAATGTTGTTGCGGCGACAGCCTTCCACGGCCATGCGGATCATCTCCTTGACGCCGTCGTCGCGTTCGTCGTAGTCGAAGGCCACGATCTCGCTGTCACGGTCGACGCCGAGGGTGAGCTGGGTCAGATCGTTGGAGCCGATCGAAAAACCGTCGAAGCGTTTGGCGAATTCGTCGATGAGGATCACGTTGTTCGGGATCTCGCACATCGCGTAGACCTTGAGGCCGTTCTCGCCGCGGCGCAGACCATGTTTGGCCATCTCGCCCAGGACCAGGTCAGCCTCGGCCACACGGCGCACGAACGGCAGCATGAGCACGACGTTCGTCAGCCCCATCTGCTCGCGCACGCGTTTCATGGCCAGGCACTCCAGGGCGAACCCTTCTGCGTAGGCCGGATGGGCGTAGCGCGACGCGCCGCGGAAGCCGATCATGGGATTGTTCTCTTCGGCCTCGAAGGCGGCCCCGCCGACCAGGCTTGCGTACTCGTTGGTCTTGAAGTCCGACATTCGCACCACGACCGGCTTGGGCCAGAACGCGGCGGCGATGGTGCCGATTCCCTCCGACAGCCGTTCCACGAAGAAATCCCCGCCGCCGGAGTAGGCATAGGTCAGCCGCTCGATGGAGCGCCGGGCCTGCGGATCGTCGACCCTGTCCGGATGCAGCAGGGCCAGCGGGTGGACCCTGATGTACTCGCTGATGATGAACTCCATGCGGGCGAGCCCGACGCCGTCGTTGGGCAGAAACGACGTCTTGAAGGCGAGATCGGGGTTGCCGAGGTTGATCATGATCTCGGTGCGGGGCCGTTTGATGCCGGCCACCTCGCTCCGGTCGACGTGGAAGCCGAGCTCGCCGCGGTACACGCGTCCCGTGTCGCCCTCGACACAGGACACCGTGACCACGGCGCCGTCCGGCACACTCGTGGTCGCGTCGCCCGCGCCGACAACGGCCGGGATGCCGAGCTCGCGGGCGATGATCGCCGCGTGACAGGTGCGCCCGCCCCGGTTGGTGACGATCGCGGCGGCAGCCTTCATCACCGGCTCCCAGTCCGGTGTGGTGGTGTCGGCCACCAGCACCTGGCCGGGCCGGAAGTCCGACAGGTTCCCCAGGTTGTCGATCCGTTTCGCCACTCCCGAGGCGACCTTCTCGCCCACCGAGCGGCCCTCGGTGAGTATCTGCCTCGAATCCAGGCCATTGTCTTCGAGCACATAGGTCTCCAGCACCGTCAGGCTGCGCTGGGAGGTGGCCGTCTCGGGGCGAGCCTGGACGATGTAGAGCTTCCCGTCCAGGCCGTCCTTGGCCCACTCGATGTCCATCGGCCGGCCGTAGTGCGCCTCGATGGCGCACGCATAGCCGGCCAGCTCGAGCACGTCGGAGTCGGTGAGGCAGAAACGGGCCCGGTCGGCCCGCGGGGTGGGGATGTTGCGGGTCGTGTTCTTCGTCTCTCCCTCGACGAACACCATCTTGACCGCCTTGTCGCCGATCAGTCGACGCAGCACGGCGCGGTGCCCGGCCAGGTAGGTCGGCTTGTGGACATAGAATTCGTCGGGGTCGACCGCGCCCTGGACCACGTTCTCCCCCAGGCCGTACGAGCCGGTCACGAACACGACGTCGCTGAAGCCCGATTCGGTGTCGATCGTGAACATCACCCCCGAGGCGGCCAGGTCGGAGCGCACCATCTTCATCACGCCGATCGACAGCCAGACTTTGAAATGGTCGAAACCCTGGTCGATCCGGTAGTGGATGGCCCGGTCGGTGAACAGACTGGCGAAGCAGCGCCGGCACGCGTCCAGGAGACTCTCGGCGCCCGTGATGTTGAGGTAGGTGTCCTGCTGGCCCGCGAAACTCGCCGTCGGCAGGTCCTCGGCGGTCGCCGAGCTGCGCACGGCCAGGCTGACAGTCTCACCGTATTCGTCCTGCAGTCTGCGATAGGCATCCAGAATCTCGCCGGCCAGGTCGGCGGGAAGCCCGGCGCCGTAGACGATCTCGCGGGCTCGTTTGCCCTTGCGCGCCAACGCGGTGACGTCGGCCGGGTCGAGATCGTCGAGCTCGGCATGCAGCGCGTCCCAGGCGCCGGCGCTGTCGAGCATGTGCTTGTAGGCCTCGGCGGTGATCGCGAACCCGTGCGGGACGCGGACGTCCTGCCCGGACAGTTTCTGGTACATCTCGCCGAGCGAGGCGTTCTTGCCGCCGACGAGTGGCACGTCGCCGATGCCGATCTCCTCGAAGAAACGAATGTAGGTGAACCTGCTCATGTCCGCATCCTCCGTGTGTGTGCTGTGTCAGTACGTGCCGTCGGCACCGCGGTTGGCCCCATGGACCGCCCGGACGTAGTCCGCGCGTTCTCGTGCCGCCCACCCCTCGGCGTCCGGGGCCGCCAGCAGCCCGCGTACCTCGTCGAGGGCTCGAAATCCCTTGCGGTCCATCCAGGTGCTCAGATCCCGCAGGAGCACACTCGCGTATTCGGGGCCATGACGCAGCAGCGCCGACGCCGACTGGACCACATCGGCGCCCGCGAGGAGATACTTGGCCACGTCAGCACCGTGCTCGACCCCGCTACTCCCGGCCAGCGAGGCGCGCACCCGTCCGCGCAGCAAGGCGATCCACGTCAGCGGCAATCGTGTCTCAGTCGGCGTCGACAACGTGACGGCGCGCACCGTCGTGAGGGTTTCCGGATCGATGTCGGGCTGGAGAAACCGATTGAACAACACCAGCCCGTCGACGCCGGCATCATCCAGCCGGTGCGCCACGTCAGCGATGGCACTGAAATAAGGACCGAGCTTGACGGCGATCGGAATTGTGGCCGCGCTCTTGACCCCGGCGAGTACGTCCAGGTGGCGCTGTTCCACCGCGGCGCCGTCGACACCGGTGTCTCCGGGAAGGTAATAGATGTTCAACTCGATCGCCGCCGCGCCGGCATCCTCTATCCAACGGGCGTAGCGCGCCCAGCTGCCCGGGGTGGAGGCGTTGAGGCTTCCGATGACGGGCACGTCCACGGCGGCTGCTGCGCGTTCGACAAAGCGCAGATAGCGTTGAGGGCCCCGGCTGTTTGAGACGGCGGAGGGAAAGTAACTCAACGACTCGCTGTAACTCTCGCTGCCCTGGGCGACGATTCGCTCGTCGAACCGGGACTCTTGCAGCAGCTGTTCCTCGAACAACGAATGCAGCACCACCGCACCGATCCCGGCGCCGGCAAGCCGCCGCACGCCGTCGACCGTGCGGCTGAGTGGCGACGCCGAAGCCAGCACCGGGTTGCGCAGCGGCAGACCGAGGTAGCGGGTGGACAGGTCCATCAGTGCTCCCGACGCGGATCGGACGGGAACTGTTGCGGCTCGCGAGAAGCCATGTCTTCGTAGACCGCCCAGCGCTGATCGATGGACTCCTGGGCCAGCGCCAAAAGCCGTTCGGCTTCGTCCGGGTCGGCATTGCGCAGGCTGCGGTAGCGCAGCTCGCGATAGCGGTAGTCGGCCAGCGGCAGGCGGGGGCGGTGCGAATCCAGCAGGAACGGTGTCGCCCCCGCCTCGCGGAGCATCGGGTTGTAGCGGATCAGTGGCCAGTGCCCGCTGGCCACGGCCCGATACTGCTGGTCAAGGCCGTGGCGCATCTCGAAGCCGTGCGCGATGCAGTGGCTGTAGGCGATCACCAGCGACGGCCCGTCATAGGCTTCCGCTTCGCGGAACGCCAGCAAAGTCTGCTGTGGATCGGCGCCCATGGCGACCCGCGCGACGTACCCACTGCCGTACGAAACAGCCTGTAACGCAAGGTCTTTTCGGGGTACCGTCTTTCCCGACGCGGCGAACTTGGCCACGGCACCCAGTGGGGTGCTCTTCGACATCTGCCCGCCGGTGTTCGAATACACCTCGGTGTCGAGCACGAGCACGTTGACGTTGCGTCCGCTGGCCAGCACGTGGTCGAGTCCGCCCGAGCCGATGTCGTAGGCCCAGCCGTCGCCGCCGACGATCCACACGCTACGACGAATCAGGTGGTCGACGAGACCACGTAACTCGTCACCCACTTCGGGTTCCAGTCGGTCGAACCGGTCGAGGAGTTCGGCGACCCGCCGACGCTGGGCATGCAGCTCCGATTCCCGCAGTTGCGGGGCGTCCAGGACGGCATCGACGAGCTCGGCGCCGAGGACCTCACGCTGCTCGGCCAGCCGCTGTCGCGCCTGGGTCAGGTGAACGTCGGCGGCAAGCCGAAGGCCCAGACCGAACTCCGCGTTGTCTTCGAACAGCGAATTGGACCAGGCTGGACCGCGCCCTTCGGCGTTGGTGGTCCACGGCGTCGTCGGCAAGTTGCCCCCGTAGATCGAAGAACATCCCGTGGCGTTGGCGACCATCAAACGGTCACCGAACAACTGCGACAACAGCTTCAGGTAGGGGGTTTCGCCGCAGCCTGCGCAGGCGCCCGGGAATTCGAACAACGGCTGCAGGAACTGCGCGCCGCGCACGGTGCCGAAATCCACCGTCGATCGGTTGGCCACCGGCAAGGTTTCGAAGAAGGCGGCGTTTCGGCGACCGTCGGCGACCAGCGGCTCCCGCGGAGCAAGGTTGATCGCCTTTCTGACCGGCGCGCCGGGGACGACAGCCGGACAGGCTTCGACGCACAGACCGCATCCGGTGCAGTCTTCGACGTAGACCTGCAGCGTGTAGCGGGCGCCGGGAAGGCCTACCGCGTCCAGCGGTGCCGACGGGAAGGTGGCCGGCGCGTCGCCAAGCCGTTCGCTGTCGTAGAAGGTGGTGCGAATGACGCTGTGCGGGCACACAAACGAGCAGTTGCCGCACTGGATGCAGCTGTCCGGATCCCACGTCGCGACGAGGTCGGCGATGTTGGGTTTCTCGTAGGCCGCGGTCCCGCTGGGATAGCTGCCGTCCGCCGGCAGGGCGCTGACCGGCAGCGCGTCTCCGCGCCCGGCGATCATCTCCGCGGTCACGGTCCGCACGAAATCGGGCGCGTCGACCGGAACCAGCGGCTCGGGCCTGTGGCCGGAGGTTACCCGGTCGGGTACTTCGACCCGGTGTAACCGCTGCAGGGCACGATCGACGGCGTCGATTTCGCGGGCCACCGCGTCGGCACCGTGCCCGGCGTAGGTTTTGGCCACGCTGTCTTTGATCCTGGTGATGGCCTCGTCGATCGGCAGAATTCCGGAGATGGCGAAAAAGCAGGTCTGCAAGACGATGTTGATCCGCCCGGCCATCCCGACCTCACGGGCGATGGCGTTCGCGTCGACGACGTAGAGACCGATGTTTTTGTCGATGATCTGCCGTTGCACCGTCGCCGACAGGCTGTCCCACACCCGCTCGGGTGGACGGGGGCTGTTGAGCAGAAGTGCGGCGCCCGGAGCGGCACGGCCGAGCACATCGACGCGGTCGAGGAACCGCTGGTGATGGCATCCGACGAAGTCGGCCTGCTGCACCAGGTAGGGCGCGCGAATGGGCTCGGGACCGAACCGCAGATGCGAGACCGTCTGGGAGCCAGATTTTTTCGAGTCGTAGACGAAATACCCTTGTGCGTGGACGTTCGGCTCGGCGCCGAGGATCTTGATGGTGTTCTTGTTCGCGCCGACGGTCCCGTCCGATCCCATCCCGAAGAAGACCGCTTTGGTGATCGCCGGGGATTCGACGTCGAACGCCGGGTCGTAGTCGATGCTGGTGCCGCTGACGTCGTCGTCGATGCCGACGGTGAAGCGGGTCCGCGGCCGCTCGGCGGCCAGCTCGGCGAAGACTCCGGCGACCATGGCGGGGGTGAATTCCTTCGACGACAGCCCGAACCGCCCGCCGCACACCAGTGGCAGTGAGGACCGTTCGCCGCGGCTGTAGCCCTCGGCCAGGGCGGCCGTGACGTCCAGGTACAGCGGCTCGCCGAACGACCCCGGCTCCTTGGTGCGATCCAGTACTCCGACCGTGCGTACCGTCGACGGGAGCGCCGTCAGCAGCGCCTGCACCGGAAAAGGCCGGTATAGCCGCACCTGGATCACCCCGACCCGCTCGCCGCGGGCGGTCAGCGCGGCCACCGTCTCGGCCGCCGCCTGTCCGCCCGAACCCATCAGCACCAGCACGCGGTCGGCCCGGGGGTGCCCCGTGTAGTCGACGACGTGCATGGGGCGCCCGGTGCGCCGGCCGAGCTCGGCCATCAGCGCGTCGACCAGCTCGGGCACGCGGGCATAGAAAGGGTTGACCGTCTCGCGAGCCTGAAAATACGTATCGGGATTCTGGGCGGTGCCGCGGATGAACGGCCGATCCGGCGACAGTGCCCGGTCACGATGCCCCAGGATCAGCGACGTGGGCACCAGCGCGCGTAGGTCGTCGTCATCGAGCATCTGAATCGTGTTGAGTTCGTGGGAGGTGCGGAACCCGTCGAAGAAGTGCAGGAACGGGACCCTGCTGCGCAGGGTGGCCGCGTGGGCGATCAACGCTAGGTCATGGGCCTCCTGCACCGAGGCGGAGGCCAACAGCGCGAATCCCGTCTGGCGTGTGGCCATCACGTCGGAGTGGTCGCCGAAGATGGACAGTCCCTGAGCGGCCAGCGATCGCGCGGCGACGTGGATGACCGCCGAGGTCAGCTCGCCGGCGATCTTGTACATGTTGGGGATCATCAGCAGCAGGCCCTGCGACGCGGTGAAGGTGGTGGCCAGCGCCCCGCCCTGCAGGGCGCCGTGCAGCGCTCCCGCGGCGCCGCCCTCGCTTTGCATCTCCACCACCGACGGCACGGTGCCCCACAGGTTGGGACACCGCCGGCTGGACCACTCGTCGGCCAGCTCGGCCATCGGCGAGGACGGGGTGATGGGATAGATGCAGCACAGCTCGCTGAGCCGGTAGGCCACCGACGCCGTCGCCTCGTTGCCGTCCACTGTCGCGCGCATCATGTTCTTTCTGCGACCATGTCGATGGCGTGCACCGGGCATTGGTCGAAGCACGTCGCGCACCCGGTGCATTTGTCGTAGTCGAACCGATAGCGGTGACCGCGGCCCAGCTTGATCACCGCGTCTTCCGGGCAGGCCCCCAGGCAGCCGTCGCATTCGAAGCAGTTCCCGCAGGACAGACACCGGCCCGCCTCGAACGTCGCCTCCTGCTCGGACAATCCGCCGACGACCTCGTCGAATCCGGTCAGCCGCTGCCGCGGGGGGAGTTCGGGCTCGGCCCTTCGGGAGGCGTCGCCGAAGTACCACAGGTGCATCAGGTCGAACTCGGCGACCCGATGCTTGGGCGGGCGTTGCCAGGAGTCGCCGCGCAGCCAGGCGTCGATGTGGTGGGCGGCCTTCTTGCCGTGCCCGACGCCGACCGTCACGGTCCGCTCGGACGGCACCATGTCGCCGCCCGCGAACACCCCTGGGCAGCCGGTCATCAGCGTCGCCGAGACCAGAACCGATCCGTCGTCGTCGAACTGCACGCCGGGCAGGTTGCGCATGAACGCCGACTCGGTCTTCTGCCCCAACGCCATGATCACGGTGTCGGCGGCCAGAGTCTCGAAATGCCCGGTGGGCATCGGGCGTCCGGACTCGTCGATCTCCATCAATTCCACACGCAGCTCAGATCCCTGCAGGGCGGAGATGGTGCGCAACCAGTTGATCCGAACCCCTTCGCTTTCAGCCTCATCGACTTCCTCGGGATGCGCGGACATCTGGGCCGCGGTGCGGCGATAGATGATGACCGTGTCCTCGGCGCCGAGACGACGGGCGACGCGGGCCGTGTCCACCGCGGTATCGCCGCCACCGTAGACGGCGACGTGGCGGCCGATCTCGGGGCGTTCTCCCGACGCGACATCATGCAGGAACGACACGGCATCCAGCAGCGACCCGGCATCCGTGACGGGGATGTCGACCCGCTTGGCCAGGTGGGCACCGACGGCCACGAACACGGCGTCGAAGTTGCCGTCGGCGCGTTCGGCGGCGAGGTCGTCGACCCGGTGCCCGCTGGTGAACTGCACGCCGAGCGCGACAATCCGCCGAACCTCGGCGTCCAGCACATCGCGGGGCAACCGGTAGTCGGGGATTCCGTAGCGCATCATCCCGCCAGGTTCGGCGCCGGCGTCGCGGACCTCTACCTGATGCCCCATCCGGGCCAGGTGATAAGCGGCTGAGAGTCCGCTGGGGCCCGCGCCGACCACGAGGACACGTTGACCCGTCGATCGTGGCGGCGGCGCGAACTGCCAGCCGTGGTCACGTGCGGTGTCACCGAGGAACCGCTCCACCGCGTGGATGGACACCGCGGCATCCAGATGCGTTCGATTACAGACTGACTCGCAGGGGTGGTAGCAGACCCGGCCGTGGATCGCGGCGAACGGATTGTCGGCGACCAGCTGGCGCCATGCCTGCTCGTACTGACCGGCGCGGGCGTGGGCCAACCAGGCCTGGATGTTTTCCCCGGCGGGGCATCTGGCGTTGCACGGCGGCAGCAGGTCGACGTAGACCGGGCGTCGGCCACGGACGGGACCGGCGCGCTGCCGGTCGTGGCGCAGGTCGGGCAGGGCCGTCACGTCGCCGAAGGGCACCGCCACGGCCCCGGGGCCGGCGGTGCGGGGTTGGTCGGCCGTCACTCACGTCACGCTATCGATGGTTGTCCGCCGCCGCTGCATGCGTAAGACCCTCACGGCGAGGACTTCTGACCCTGAAGAAACCCGGCAACGACGCCCGGTCTTCAGTCAGGCTCCCAGCGGCTCCCGCGTCGCGGACCCCTGGGGAGGCTGGCAGCGTTCCTTACGGGCTCAGACTGATCAGCATTTCCGGGATATCGATGAGGTCCAGAGCGCTCGCGAGCCCCGCACCGAGGACCACCTGACCTTCGAGGAAGAGCGAAAACGAGTCCAACCCGACGGTGGCTGCCAGAGGATCACCGACCGCGTTGGCCAAACCGGCCGGATCCCCCGCGAGGAATTCTTGGAGCCCGCCGGCGAAGAGGCCCGCGTCGCAGGCCGGTAAGGAGATGCCGGTGGCGACGCCGACGTCGGCTGTCGGCAGCAGCGCGGCATAAGCAGTGGTGAACGCATCGGTGAGCGGTCCAGTGGTGTTTGCACACCCGCGACAAAATCGTTGTGCTGGAGCTTTACTCACAGTG
The DNA here is from genome assembly GCF_049197365.1 of Mycobacterium sp. THU-M104. Classification (NCBI taxonomy): domain Bacteria; kingdom Bacillati; phylum Actinomycetota; class Actinomycetes; order Mycobacteriales; family Mycobacteriaceae; genus Mycobacterium; species Mycobacterium sp. THU-M104. The sequence goes on along the minus strand of NZ_JBMIOP010000292.1, from coordinate 2,571 downwards.
ACGTGGCGGGTGCGATGATGCCCGCCTGCGCGATCTTGACGACGACCAGCACGACGGCCACCACCAGGTAGGCACGCAGGGTGAACAGCCCCATCCGCCGGATCGGCGACATGGCGGGGCGGGCCAGTCCGGCCAGATCGGGTGTCTGCCAGTCCAATCGGTCCTGCAGGCGCACCGCACGGCGTTCGGCACGCGAGAGCAGCGGGGTGTCGTCGAGCCGGTCGACCTGCTCGGGGTCCAGGCAGCCGCCCAGTGCCCGCACGATGACTTCCGCCTCCTGCCGGTCGATGTAGCGCCGGCCGGCGACGATCCCAGCGGCCCCGCCCGCGATACCGGTCACCGCGCCGACGGCGAGCCCGGCCTCGATGGTGGCCGTCGACAAGCCCGGGAAGAACGTCGTCGCCGTCAGGGCCAGCGACAGCAACACCAGCGACCAGACGATGGCCCACGCGACGATGTTCTGCCGCACAGTGTTCACCCAGGGCCCCAGCACCGCGCGGTCGTTGCACAGCAGGACCAAGAACACCGTCGCCGAAGGCAGCAGCACACCGGCGAGCGCCTGAACGCCCTGGGTCACCAGGCCCAGCACGTGGTCGGGGCTGAACGCGACTGCCGCAGACACCGCGAGCAGCATCGCGTAGCCGCCGTAGAACATCCGCGCCTCACCGATCTTCCAGTGCAGGGAGTGTCGCCGTCCGATCGCGTCGCCCACGGCGTAGGTGGTGGCCAGCCCGATGGCATTCGCCCCGATCAGCGACGCGTCGAGCAGGATGATCGCGAACAGCGCCCCTACCGTGCCGCCGAGGTGGCGGGACAAACCCGAGGCGACCGCGCCCGCATCGGTGAAGTCGCCCACGCCGGCGCCGGCCAGCCCGAACGCGGTCACCGCCATCAAGGCGGTGGCGCCGACGACGACCACGACGATCCCGATGACCAGATCGGCCCGCGCGTAAGGAATCCAGCGCGCGGTGATGCGCTTGTCCACCACGTTGGACTGCTGGAAGAACAGTTGCCACGGCGCCACCGTGGTTCCCACGATCGCGATGATCAACAGCAGCACGGTGGAGTCCAGCCCACCCGGGAACCGCGGCACCAGGCCGTCGGCCGTCCTGGCCAGGCTGGGATGGACCAGCAGGACCATCGGCACGACGAGCACGTTCACCGCGATCAGCAGGAACATCAGCGCTTCCCAGCGGCGAAACGAGCCGCCGGCCACCACGGCGAACAACAGCACGGCGGCGGCGGGAATCGCGACGATCTTGGGACAGCCGAGATAGCCCAGCGCCAGGGCTACCCCGATGAATTCGGTCACGATCGTGAGGGCGTTGAGGATCAACAGATCCCCGACGCTGAACGCACCCCAGAACTTGCCGAAACGCTCGAATATCAGCCGCGCGTGCCCCACCCGGGTGACCGCACCGAGGCGCAGCACCATCTCCTGGTTGACGTAGAGCACCGGGATCAGGAAGACCAGCGTCCACAGCAGGGCCATCCCGTAGTTCTGTCCGGCCTGTGCGTATGTCGCGACGCCTCCGGCGTCGTTGTCGCCCACCATGACGATCAGTCCCGGGCCGGTGATGACCATCAGGGTGCGCAGGCGGCGCAAGCGGCCGACGCGGGCGTCGGCGCCATCGTGCCGGATGCGGCCGAACGCGCCGACGATGTCGCCGATGTGCGCGGAATCCGGCACGGCCTGACCGGCCACGTCGGGCAGGCCGTGCCGGGGGGCGGAGAGTGAAGTCATCGGTTTCTCACTGTCTGTGCGAGCTGCGCGAGTGCAGTCCCGAAACGCGTTGGGCCACTGCGATCGTCGATAGGGTGGGGCGGGCGCGGACCGATCAGCGCCGCGTGTTCGCACCGTCCGGCGACTGCGCCGCGGCCAGCACGCTGATCGGCATCCGCGACACGTAGCGGTTCGCCCGCTCCTGGGCGGTCGGGCGGTGCCGTGCGCACCAATGGTTGAGCACCTCAACAAAAGCCATGATCTTCTCCTCGAGGAGGCCCGATCGGCTCACGGCGTGCAGCGCGTCAGACGCACCCGGCGATCAGCCGGCGCGCAGCGGGCCGGAAGCGGATTGGGACGAGACGGAATGCGGATATGGACTATCGCCTGGACTGGTTCTGCTCATCTCGCCCTCACCTCCTCACGGCCGGGACACGCGCGGGTGTCGTGGCATCCACCTGAACGGAAGAGGCACGAATGACGGCCGCACACTGCCGACCGCACCCCTCTCGTCGGAGCTTCGGCACTGCACGGCGTATCCAGGACGTAGCCGATGGTCGCGACCCGCTGCGCCCGGCTTCGCCGCGCTTGGGATCGCTCCTCGTCCGGAAGCCACTTGGGCTCAACCCTTGGGTCCGGGAAGAGCTGTCCTGACCCGGGGCGTCTCTCGACGTTCGGGGTCAGTGGCCTGTATCCGTGCAGACGCCTCACCTACCGAGGTGCTTGCCGCTCCATGTTCGCACCGCGACCTGCTGCGCGTCAAACACCCGCCGCGCCGAACAGGCATACCCTCGAGCGCACCGAGGCGATGAGCGCGTTCTACAGCCCGGTGACGCCGATCGCCGCCG
>NZ_JBMIOP010000281.1:0-1331 GCF_049197365.1 Mycobacterium sp. THU-M104 | reverse complement strand
CGGTCGCACCGCTGTCGTGAAGCAGGAGGCGTCAGCCCGCGCGGTGACCGGTGGACTCCTTGACGTGACCTTCGTGGTGTGACCCTGCCACCGACTGGTCACGCGTCAGTTCGACGTGTTCGCACGGTTACCGCCATCACGGTTAGGGTCATGCTGTTCGCTGCCGATTTGCTGCGGCATGGCCGTGTTACCCGTGGCCGCCCTGAGGCGCAGGATCACCGGCTCGGCGTGGCACAGTGTCACGCCGATGTTGGCCATCTCAACGCGGCCCCGTTCGTAGAGCCCGGAGACCGCGTCGTCGACCAACATGACGCGGTAGTCACGCTCGCTGGCTTCATAGAGCGTGGTGCGTGGACAATTCGGAAAGTTGCATCCAGCCAGTACCACGGTGTCGACGTCATTGTCACGGAGATGGTCGTCCAGGGCCGTGCCGAAGAAGGCACCCCACCGGGGCTTGTAGAGGATGATCTCGCGGTCGCCGAGTTGCTGAGTCCGCCCCGACAACAGCAATTCATCATCGAACTGTGTTGCCGGGTCAGGTGTTAAACCCGGTGCCAGTAACCGTCCGGGCGTGCCGGGGCGCAGTATTGCGGTTGGACCGGTGACAAGGTCTTTGCGCACCGGTTCAGCGTTGCTTCCGTCAGGCCGGTAGATCCGGACAACATGCACGATCGGTAGCCCGGCGCTGCGGAATGCGCGGCACAGGTCGGCGATCCGGGGCGCCACCGCCGATGTCCCAGGGATCTCCAGCGGCCCACCATCAAGAGTGTCAACTTGAACATCGATGGTCAGCAGGGCCGCAGACTCGAAGTGCGGCTCCACCACCGATTCCATCCTGTCAGGCTATAGCCTGGCATCGCTGCGGTTGACCAAAGCCGCCCCCGAGGCCAGCATTCCTAGGTCGCCGTGAACTGGCTCAGGTCATAGATGCCGAACCTTTTTTCGATGTCGGCGACTCTGTCGACCATCCCTTCGAAGCCGGCCGGACCGAACCGCCGGTGTTCCTCCTCTTCGGAAATCTCAGCCAGGTGGCGAAACTCCGCGGCGGGCAACACCTCACACACCGGGAAAACGACTGTGTCTTCGCGTGCCTCATGGGGCTCATTCATCCGGATATCGAGCCGATCCACGGCGCCTGGATTGACTTCCCGACAAGAAGGGGTGAACGGACGCGCTCGCCGGGTCTACGAGGTCACCGACTGCGGGCAGCCGGCGCTGGCCAGGGAGCGTGCCGCGCTCGCCGAATTGGCCTCCGAGATCCTCGGCCACCGGGAGGAGTCATCGCCAGCGAGCTCCCCGCATTGGCGCAGCGACTCGGCACCGGCGGTGCA